>NZ_FQWY01000046.1 GCF_900129805.1 Thermosyntropha lipolytica DSM 11003 | reverse complement strand
GAATTATATAAATAACTCAAGTTTCGCA
This sequence comes from Thermosyntropha lipolytica DSM 11003, assembly GCF_900129805.1. Lineage (GTDB taxonomy): Bacteria > Bacillota > Syntrophomonadia > Syntrophomonadales > Syntrophomonadaceae > Thermosyntropha > Thermosyntropha lipolytica. The sequence goes on along the minus strand of NZ_FQWY01000046.1, from coordinate 13,733 downwards.
TCCAGAAAACCCTGCTCAAACAGCAATAAATCGGGGGTAACTGAGCAAAAAAATTGTTGTTGACAATAAAAAACGCCTTGTTCTGCGATGAGGTACAGGATATTGACTACCAGACCGCCATACGGTATCTTTTGCTTTTTATTGCCGAACTGCGCAAAAAAATTTCCCAGGATTTATACGCAGAAATTTTGTGTCAAGTTCGATATTGGATTGCTGGTCAACCAGCATACATTAGGGCTTTGATGCCTGTTTTAAACTGCGAAATTTGAGTAAATAATTAAATTTTTTGCATAGCATATTTTGTTTATCTATTAAAATGCCCAGGAGGTTTTTGCTTGTGAAATATCAAGTCATCCCTATATATAACGGTTCTTTTATAATTACCCTGGCCAGCGGGAAAAATTTTTTTAAGAAAAGCATAAAAATACCCAGCTTTGTATTTCTGTTAAAAAGCCCGGAAGGCCAAAATATACTGATAGACACGGGATTTGAACCTTCTTCCCTCCCCGGTTCTAAATCAACCTATGAAAGGAAACCGGAAGAAGAGCTGGTCAATGCCCTGCATAATCAAGGCATATATCCGGAAGATATTTCAGCTGTAATTCAAACCCATCTGCACTGGGACCATACGGGAGGAATTTCCTATTTCCCTAAAGCGCAAATTTTTGTGCAGGCTGGCGAAGTAAAAGAACTTTTAAATCTTCCTTTATATGCCGAAACCGCCTTTTGTGCCCGCCATTTCATGCCGGCCTTATCCCGTTTCACGCTTATAAACGGCCAAAAGGAGATACTTCCCGGTATAGAAGTTCATCTAACCGGAGTACATACCGCCGGGCATCAAGTAGTAACCGTAGATACTGAAGAAGGTAAAATAGCCATTCTAGGAGATGCCTTGTTTGATTATGGCGAGTGGTGGAAAAATATACCTGAAGAATTCTGGGAAAAATACCGGCAAGGCCGAGGTAAAGATAAATTCTGGCCTCCATCTACCCGGGAAGAAATTAAAAATTTTCTCCTTTCCAGGCAAGCCCTGGATCTTCCTTCCCCGTCGCCCGCATCGCCGGCCCAAATAAAAAAAGAATGTAAATATGTTGTTCATTCTCACGATGTCCGACTTCTTAAAGAACAAACATCTTTTTAAAAAAGTCTTTTTTTTACCTGTTTTAGGTATAATATAATTTATAAAACAAATGTTCGGGGAAAACAAAATGGATATACTGCACTGTGATTTAGATGCTTTTTATGCTTCGGTAGAACAGCGCGACAATCCTTCCCTTAAGGGAAAACCGATAAATCGCAATATGGATATCTTTGCTGTAGCCAGCAATCTCATAGAAAAAATTGACCTGAGGAACAAAAAAATAAGGCTCATCGGCATAAAAAGCAGCAATCTGGTCAGGTGGGAGGTCGAACAGCTTTCTCTATTCGAGCTCTCTTCGCATAACCTTGATCAAATCGTAGATGAATTGAAAACCAGATTTCCAGAAGTCAAAATCATACCTGCCCGTCTATTAAAATCTGATAACATAAAATAAAAAAGACCTACATAATAATATAAACATAATTGGAAATTATTTGGAAATCCTCTTGTATATTTTTTATTTGTGTTCTAAAATAAACTTCAATTCCTATAAAATCAGGCGGTATACTTTATGGATATGAAAAATATGGAAAATAATCTTAAATTAATATGGCAGGAAAAAACCAAACTGCATAAGGAAAAGCTTATAGCTAGGTTACGATTTCTAGTGCTGATTATAGGATTAATTTTGTACTTGCTGATTGAGCCTGCTTATGACCTGAAGTTTTTAGCTATCTTAGCATTGTTAATAGCCTATGCAGGAATGATCCTGTTTTTTCCGCCCCTGCATCATATTCTCTCTTATCCCAATCTGGCTACGGCTCTAAGTGATAATGCCATAGTGTTTATATTATGTTATTTTTCCGGCGGGCTTGCCTCACCTTTCATTTTGGGCTTTGCTCTGCCTTTACTGATTTTTGCTGTACATCCCTCCCGGCAAAAACTGTTTAGAGCCGTTGCCTTGAGCTGGGGAATAATTTTGCTTTTGGCAATTTTAACCGGTTTTCATCCCCGAACTTTTGTCCATCTGGCAGCTACTATATCGGTTATAGCTATTTTCGCCAACATACTCATCTATGATGAAATAAGGTCTTTAACCTCAGCGGCAGCCAAAGACGGACTAACCGGTTTATATACCCATAAAGTATTTTTTGACATCTTGCATATTTTAACTTCGCCTAAAAGTCCTATAAAACATTTTAGCCTGGTAATGATAGATCTAGATGACTTTAAAAAATTAAATGATGAAAAAGGCCATTTAGTTGGAGATCAAGCTCTAAAAGATGTAGCCCAGGCTCTGCTCCACCATCTGCGGGATTCGGATATGGTATTCCGCTACGGAGGCGATGAATTTGCCGTTATATTGCCAGAAGTAGGCTACAATTTGGCGAAAAATATAGTAGAACGTCTGCGTCAGGCCATCATTAATCTAGGTTATTCTAAAAGTGTATCCATGGGAATAGCTGTATATCCTGAAGAAGAAGATAATCCCTATTTTTTAGTAGAACTGGCAGACAAACGCATGTATGCTGAAAAAAATCCCACTAAAAAATAAGGGGCTTTACCATAACTGGCCAAAACCCCTTGTTTTTCTTAATTTTTATAGTTTATAAATAATCATATTTTTTCATATATTCATCAAGAGTAATAACCTCAGCAAACAAAGCCATATCCCTTAAACCTGATTGATGCATTTCTTCCGTAGCGGAAGCATTGCAATCACTGATAACAATAACTTTATAAGCCCGGTACAAAGCATCAGAAGCCGTAGAACGGCAGCAGACATTAGTCCAAACTCCAGTAACTACTACCGTATCGCATCCTTCTTCTCTGAGATACAGGTCTAAATCGGTATAGGCAAAGGCGCTATGCCTTCTTTTTTGTACAATATAGTCGCCTTTTTCTTCATCCGGCCTTAATTCAGGTATAAAATCAGATCCCCAAGTTCCTTTTATAGCATGCACCGGCCTTACCTTAAAATCGGCATCATTTTTACGATGGGCTTCCTGAACAAAAACTACCCTTACATTTTCATGCTCGTGAGCCCATTTTACCAGTCTCTGTAAATTAGGAACAATCGCTTCCCCTCCTGGGCATCGCAAAGGAGCTTTAGGTCCTATAAAATCATTGAGCATATCAATAATAGTTATACAATGTCTTTCCGGCATAAAAACTACCTCCTTAAATTTTTATTTTTAAAAGATATCATTTATGGAAGGAAATCTTATTACCTTATCTAATTTGCTTATAGTCTGCCTTTTTACAAACTGACCATATCCAGGATTAACCATTATTCCCTTCTTTTCATCAAAAACTACCTTTCCTCGCACAATAGTCTTTACTACCTTTCCCTTAAGCTTCATGCCATGTAAAGGAGTATATTTAGCCATACTCTGCTGGTCTTCCTTATTTATTATCCATTCTCTATCCAGATCAATAACTGTAAAATCAGCATCTGAACCTATAAACATAGCTCCTTTTTTGGGATAGAGTCCATAATGGATAGCTGCATTGCGGCTTAAAACATCAACTAACTGCGACAAGGTAAGCCGTCCTTTGTTGTACCCTTCACTTACCAAAATAGGAACCATAGTTTCGACTCCAGGGATTCCAGGAAAAGCTGTCCAGATAGTCATGCCCTGTTTAGCCTTTTCAGTTGCTATTTCGTAAGGAGCATGGTCAGTTGCAATAAAATCTACACTGCCATTCTGCAATCCTTCCCACAATATCTCATTATCCTCTTCCGTACGCAAGGGAGGAGCTATTTTAGCAAAAGCGCCATATTCACTCATGGCATCTTTATAATTCAAGACTAAATAATGGGGACAAGTTTCCGAAGTTACATCCAGACCCCGCATCTTAGCTTCTCCTACCAGCCTGGCCCCTATTCCTGTACTCATATGCACAATATGGAGCCTAGCTCCTACTTCTTCGGCAAAGCTTATGCCTAATTCAATAGCTACTTTTTCAGCTAAAATTGATCTGGCTTCTGCCCAGGCCGGGGCATCCAGCCTACCTTCGCGAATAAATTTTTGCGTATAGAAATCGGTCATGGCAAAATTCTCTGCATGGATGCCAACCGGAAGGCCAGTTTCGGCTACGGCTTTAAAGGTTTCCAGCATTTCCGGATCAGTAACCCGTGGATAGGAAGGGACCGAAGGAGTCATATAAACTTTAAATGCTACCACTCCGGCTTCTGCCTGTTCCCTTACTATGCGGAAATGTTTTTCTTCCCTTACATCTTCACCCGTTACTCCTCCCCAGAGAGCAAAATCAATCAGGGCCTGCGGCTTAATGGCTTCCAGTTTATGTTCCATTTCAGGAACTCCACGAACCGAAGGAACACTGCAGCAGGGCATATCTATAACCGTAGTAATTCCACCATAAGCAGCTGCCCGGCAGCCAGTAGTAAAAGTTTCCCGATGGGTAAAGCCGGGATCCATAAAATGGGTATGGGAATCAATACATCCCGGTAATACCATATTGCCTTCTGCATCAATAACATTTCGTGCTTCAAACTCTTTGCGAGTGATGCCAACAATCTTTCCATCTTCTACTAAAATATTGGCCTTAACCAGCTCATCGCCCTGGGGTATCATAGCATTTTTAACTATAGTATCAAGCATATTTTCAACCCCTTCATAATATAAAATTTAATAATAAACTAGTTTTAGTTTTTCTCTATGACCAATTTTTTTTGCAAAGTTTTTTCAGGTATATTTTGTTTATAATGTCATTTTTTATTAAATGGAAGAGCGTATTAAATTTTGGGCAAGCAAAGGGGAGTATAGAAAAAAGAAAATAAGGAAGGGAACAGCTTAAAGATGAAGAAGAGAAGCCTTGTGTAAAAATATTCCAGGGGTGGCCGTTGACAACGGTTAACTAAAAAAATGAAGGTGGGTCTCTTGCCCTCCTGTATTGTGGAAATAAACCTGTTTGTAGTTAATTAAATGTATAAATTATTAACCACCAGTAAAAGACTTTAAAGAACTCGAACAAGGCTTATTAAAGTTTGAATCTTATCAGCCAGGTTTTCTGGTGTAACATCTTTATAAGACACTTTAACGCCTCCTACTCAGCTGGTTGCAGCTTGCCTAACAGCCAATCGACAAGTACCGCGTATTGCTCCTGTCCTAACCGTTCTAAAAATTCTGCTGTCGTTTTCTCGATATCTTCATATTCCCAGTCTATCTCTTCTGTTTCGTCGTTCATGTAAAAAGAGTGGCTGCCACAATACTTATCTCGTATATACTCATCTGAGTAATTGTAATAATACTCATAATAATACACATCCGGGTCATACAAGTAATAGTAGTGACGATACACAATAGGGCCAAATTCCGGATACAGTTGTTTTTTAATACTTGCCATCTCATCAAAAGGAAAATAACCTTCTACCCAGCGCTGGTAAAGCAGCTTCATAGCCGTCTCTTCATCAACAACACCTTCCTTTATTACTTTAGCCAGCCAGGGCATTCCTCTGCTTGGGTGACAGGGACGGCACTCTGTAATCCTGGGCATCTCCGGGTTCTTGTAGTAGAAATAATCCAGGAGAATATTGAGTATAGCTTCCTTGGGCTTACATTTCCGCTTAGTATAGTTGACATAGTTACTATCCCAGTTGTAATAAAGATCTCCTTCAAACCTTTTATATATCCAGCGAACTGGATGCTCATCCCTGGCACAGGATGGCTCACAAACCATTACTGCACATAGACGCTCATTTATCCATGTAGCATTGTGCAAATTTTCCGTCATATCTCTGATTTGTCCTTCCAGAGCCCACACTTCCTCTTCCTTCGCTCTTAAATGCTTCTTCAAGGTCAAAGGTATGGCTTCCTTTATGTCTTCTATGAAAGGAGACAAGAACGTGTGATAAAATGACCACAGCAGCCCTAAAAACGTTAATATAGCTAATATAAATAAAACCAAAACCACATAAGACTCCATAACCAACCCTCCCGTTTACCTCCAGCTCAAATAATCAGTTGCAACAGCGTCATCCTGCAGCGGCCAGGGCAGTTCCTGTTGCGCAGTCCTACCGGCCGCAGGCGGCGTGTAAAAACTCGCCACCGCATAGCGCAGGGCATCAACAGCATGGCTTACAGCATCAGACTTAACAGGCTTATCCTCGCCGTGCGTCTGCGCCCGGCTATCCCAGCTATAGCTATAAATATCATCAATCAAAGCCCGGCAATCCTTATGAATCAAAACCTTCTCCTGAGCCAGCAGATTATGCAAAAGCCTGATACCCGGCAACACCTTATTATTAGCCCTGGCAACCGGCAGCCTGCGCCTCCGGCAGGCCTGGATAAAACTCACCGCCGACGGGTCAACAAAAACATGCTTAACCGGAACCGGCGACATGGCAGCAAAACATTCCAAATCAGCAGCCAGTTCCTCGTCCGTCTTCTGCCTGAGAGTACGCGCCGGGTCGTGATAAAACTCCCGGGCTACATAAAAAGGCCCGCTCCGGCTACTGGCTATAACCAGCACAAAACAGGCCGGGTTACTGGCGCCATAATCAACACCAATCACCGCCTCACCTGTCACCGGGAACTCGCCAACCACATGCCTCTTTTCATCGAAACAATCATAAACCATTCCCTCGGCAGCACACCATTCACCTAAAACAAACCGCCGGTACCAGACACCGGTATATTCAGCTTTTAACGCATCGACATAAGAAACGGGTAAGAAAGGATTGTCAAATAGTGAGAAATCAAAGACTGCCAGGTCCAGTTCATCTGCCCTGTCTAAAAACTCCCGCTTAAGCCAGTGCCGCGGCCCATCGGGATTGGTGGTACCGAAAAACATGGCTCCCGGTAACGACAACCGCGCTAGGAGCTGTCTGAAGAAACTCTCCGGCCAGGTAGACACCTCATCACCGTAGGCACCGGCCAGCGTTATCCCGCGCAGCTTAGCCTCCGCCCTCTCATCATTAGCTGAGGCCAAATAACACTGACGACCTAAAATCCAGGCCTCACCGCGGCCCAGGTTAACGGTTACAGCGCCCGGAAGCCATTCAGCAAGCAAATCAAGGATATTGCGCTTTAGGCTCCTTTCTGTTTTCCCGACCATCATTACTGGCCCGGGAGGACCGGCAGCCAGAAACTCAAGCCACCTTACAAGACTTGCTACCGTCTTGCCCGAACGCACCGCACCCGACCATATATTAATCCGCCTGTCAGCCTGCAGAATACTTCCCAGCTGTTTTTCACTCAAACTGTTAACTATTTCCATTATTATACCTTAACTCCCGTAAACTGGCAACGAGTTCCTGGAGAGCGGCCTGATGGGTATTAGAATAGGCAAACAGGTCAAGCCTGTCGATAATAGCCAGGGCCGCATCAAAACGCATGCGTTCTTTCTCTGAATCCAAAAGGTCAACAAGCGTATGCACTGCCCTGGTTGCCGCAAATACCAGCGCATCGCGGGCCTGCTCGGCTATCTCTCTCTTTTGCCTCTCCATCTCTGCTTTTATTACCGGCTGGGTCATCCAGCGTTTAACAGTAGTAGGATACACGCCCAGCGCTGCGGCAATATCATCATACTTATGGCCCGCCAGCCGCTGCGTTCCGGTTTTACCTGTCGACTCATATACATCACCTTCCTGATATACAGCAAGCTTACGCCAGGCCCGCTGCAGTAAAGTTTGAACATTACCGTGCGAAATCCCAAGCATCCTCGCAGTTTCCCGGTGGGAAAACATACGGCCCACCACCAGCTCAAAAACCTCCCGCTCCCGAGGAGAGAGCCGTGCCAGCGCCTCATCTAGGCGCACCCTGTCCTCGGGCGACAATTCAGAAGCTTGATTATTATCAAAAACAAGGCGGCCGTTAATATAATCAAGCTTCTCCGGTTCCACAGGAAAAACCTTAGCCATCAACATCATCTCTCTCCTGGATATATTTCGGCGCAAACACCACAGGCGCATAGCGGTTCAGAGCGGAACTCGTGAGTTCAGCAGCGATCCACGCAGCGCGCTCGACCGGGATAGGCTGGCCATATTGGTGAGCATTATAGAGGAGCATATCGTAAAAACCACGCCACATACTGAGTCTTTCCATAGCTGTAGCAAGCAGCCAGACAGCAGCATATCTGCGGCTGTGGCGGTATTCGGCTATCTGAGTCACCGTCAGGCCGGCTATATACAGTTCCAGAACTTCTCGCTGGGCTGGAGTTAAGACCAATTTAGCAATATCGTAAAGCTTCCGGTAATACTCCAGCTCCATCTGCTTTTCCAGCTTACTAATAACACTAACTGCCGGTTCACCGTACAACCAACCAACTATAGGCATCTGCATCACCTGCGTTTCTTACGGCGCTGCAGTTCCTCTCCCTGCAGAATCGCCGCGGCCACCTTATAGCTGTAACCGCGTTTAATCAATTCTCTTACTCTCCGCTCTTCTTCCGTTAACATGTACTCGTGTAACCATTCATCATCCTCGGATAGCATTATCTCGGCAAGCAGGTTAAGCTCAGTAGGCGTAATCTCCGAAACAAACTCAGATAGGTCGTTAATAAACCGACTTATCACTTTGCGTTCTACCGGCGAATACCGCGGAAGCAGATAGTAGAGCGATATAACTTTGACTTTTGACCGCAAGGCGGTGTTTTCCCTGACAGCATCCTTAAAATCACGAATAACCGCATCCCTCTTTTTGTTAGCCATATAATCACTCCTTACCAGAAACTACGAAAAGCCGAAGCCGTTGTGACGACTCCCGCCCTTCTATTAATCTATAATACCCGGCAAATCGGTTATTCGTGAAAAGACAGCAACAAGACATCGCTTTACAGTCTTTACAAAAAACGAGCTGTCTGGTAATCTTGAGTTACCAGGGAAAGAGGTATATTAATCATCTAAAACAACATTGCAAATCCCTTTACCAGCAGTTATAATATGTGATGTACAAAATTCGTGCGGATGTGGCGGAATTGGCAGACGCACCAGACTTAGGATCTGGCGGTTTATCCGTGGGGGTTCGAGTCCCTTCATCCGCACCATACATAAGGAAAATATAAAATAAATATTTAAGGAGGCAAAAAGCCTCCTTATTTTACGAGCCGCTAATTTTTTCTAACTATCAATCTCTGCCCACAGTTCTTCCATAGTCTTGCCATTTACATTGATCACCAGGCTTTTATCCATAGCTTCTCGCGAAGAACTAAGATCACTATCCCCCGATATGACAAAAGCATCTACCTTTTCTCTGTTTACTTCACTGGCATCTACCACATAGCAGCCTTTGCTGGCTAAAAAACTTTTTACTTCTTGCAGGTTATCTTCTACGGCAATAACTTTTGGCAAACTTATACCTCCCATTTTTTTATCTTTTATTTATTATGCTCCCCTCCCCCCTCTTTATTCTTGCATGAACCTTTCCTACCTTCCCATAAAAAATAATATTATTCCCAAAACTAAAGCCAATAAAATACCGCTTAAAATATTTTTTATATATCTCATAAAACCTTGCCTCCTTTATTCCATTTGCATGATGTAAGGTTTTCCCTCCCGCATTCGTATATATCTACAAGAAGGAGGGTGATAATGATGAAACTAAAATTTCCGCGTTGGCCTTTACTCATAATCTCTTTAATTCTAGTTTTAGCCAGTAGTCAAGTATTATGCGGGCAAACCAAAGCCAGCTTCATAGAAAAAGATCTGCCCCGAGTAGGGAGTATGGACAATATGGTTAAATTGCTTGAAAAACACGCCTATTCCATGCCGGTACGCGCCCTAAAAGATGCTGAAGGAGGCCAGGCTAAAACATCCTTGCCGGAATCTACTAACCAAAGCTCATCTGATTATTCTTCCACCAATATTCAGGTAAGAGGAGTAGATGAAGCTGACATCGTAAAAACCGACGGCAACTACATCTATTATGTAAAAAACGATGCCATAGACATCATAAAAGCGGTACCAGCCCCGGATATGCAGTTAATATCCCGGATAAAGTTTGATGACCCTAATTTTTATCCATCCGAAATATATCTGGAAAAAAACTATCTGGTAGTATTAGGAACCAGCAATAACCTGCCTCATCATCATATAATGCCGGTTCCTTATGCCAGAACCCAGATTTATCCACCTCCATTCAGCACAGTTACTACTAAAGTTATAATTTATAATGTACAAGAACCTAAACATCCGCAAAAAATCAGGGAGGTCGAAGTAAAAGGATATCTCCTGTCTTCCCGCAAAATAAAAAATGCCGTCTATCTGGTAGCTAACCATCATTTTTACTGGTATCAGGGGATAAAAGAAGTAGAACTGCCGGCCTACAGAGATACTAACAACCAAAGCAGCCGTGATTTCCAGGAAATACCCTGTGCCAATATCAGATATTTCCCGGATAACATTTCTTCCTCCTATCTAGTATTAGTAGGTTTTAACCTTGATGACATGGTGAACACGGCAGCAGTAGAAGCCTATTTGGGTTATAGTGAAAATATATATGCTTCACCCCAGAATCTCTATATCGCTTTAACCAGAGAACCTGTATACCGCATCATGAGCGATGCCAATACAGCAAAACCCGAGGAAGAAGAGGGTAAAACTCTGATTTACAAATTTAATCTAAAGCAGGGAAAAACCCTGTATGCCGGTAAAGCAGAAGTAAAAGGCAGGATATTAAACCAGTTTTCCATGGATGAATATGAGGATAACTTCCGCATCGCTACCACCAGTGGTGATATCTGGAGAGATGATGAATATACCTCCAAAAACAACATTTATATACTGGATAAAGATTTAAAGCTTATAGGCAAACTGGAAGGAATAGCCCCTAAGGAAAGGATTTATTCCACCCGTTTTATGGGCGACCGGGCTTATATGGTAACCTTCCGCAATGTTGACCCCTTTTTCGTAATCGATCTTAAAAACCCGGAAAAACCGCAGATTTTAGGCTTGTTAAAAATACCGGGATACAGTGACTACCTGCATCCTTATGATGAAAACCACATCATAGGTTTCGGCAAGGATACGGTAGAAATAAAAGGCCAGGCTTTTTATCAGGGCATGAAAATAGCCCTCTTTGATGTAAGTGATGTAAATAATCCAGTGGAAAAGAGCAAAGTAATCATCGGAGATAGGGGCACCGAATCAGAGCTTCTCAATAACCACAAGGCCCTGCTCTTTTCCAAAGAAAAAAATATCTTAGCTTTCCCGGTTACCGTAATGAAATTAAAACCAGGGCAAAAAACTGACCCCACCACCGGAATACCTGCATATGGAAGCTTCTCTTTCCAGGGAGCCTATATCTACAGTATAGATCTTAAAACCGGCTTTAAGCTCAAAGGCACCATCACCCACCTGGAAAAGGAAGATTACCTTAAAGCCGGGGATTACTGGTATGAAAGCGATAAAAACATCAAGCGGGTTATTTATATCGGAGATACCTTATATACTATTTCTCCATCTATTATAAAGGCTTATAATATGCAAAACTTAAGCCTTATACAGAGTTTAAATATTAAATAAATTTCTGAAACATATGTTCTTGTGCCCGGTGGCGGAAAACCCGCAAGGGTTTTCCGCCAGCTGCCGGTAAGCCTTCGGCTTACCGGCAGCATTTTTATTTTATTAAAATTATTTTTTTATTTTTTATATACCCTATTGAGGGCAGGATTTACTGTCCCATATGTTGTACTTATTACAGAAACTTTATTATATAAATATCCACCTTAAAATTTTAAACTATTAATACCTTGTTATAATAGTTTAAAATTAAAAATTACAAATTGAAAGGAGAAAACAAAATGTTAAAAAAAATCAAAGGGAAAAACTTTCTGGTATTAATACTGATTTTAGTATTAGGTTTATCTACAATTTCCATTGATAATGCAGCCGCTCAGAATGAAAAGGTAGGAACACATGACAGTTTAGTAATATTTAAGATTGGCGACCATTTTTATTATGTGCAGGATTTGAAAACCAATAATATAACTAAAGCTAGAATGGATGTAACTCCACGCATTTTAAACAGCAGGACCTTTGTTCCTGTTAGATTTTTAGGCAATGCATTAGGGGTTAATGATGATAATATTAAGTGGGATAATAGAAGCAGGGTAGCGACTTTACAGGGAAAGAATAAGATAGAGTTAATGATAGGGAACAAAACAATGAGAATAAATGGAAATCCTGTAAACATGGATGTAGCACCGGTAATAGTAGCTAAAAGAACCTTATTACCTGCCCGTTATGTAGCTGAAGGTTTAGGATTTAAGGTTGAGTGGGATAACAAAAGACAGTATGTAATAGTTTATCCAGAAGGCAAGACAAAACCAGATATGGGTAAGATGATAAAAGAAATAGAAGGCGGGTATATAGATTTAAGTAAAGGTCTAACTGATGAGGCAATAAGGGAATTTCAGAGGCAGGTAGATGCTATAACTTCTGGAAATCCTTTTGTGTCAAAATATCCAAGCAAATGGGGAGACTCACCTTATCATGAAATTAAAGATAAAGCATTGATGCCTTTTGTAGAAATATTAAGACAAAGACATCCCAATGCTATGATTTCTTTGGACTTGATAAAGTGGTATGATACTGGAACTCATAGGGGTATATATTACTGGTATTTCATAGTACCTACTAAAGACCCTAATGTTTATGAAGTTTGGCGGGCGCATAATTTTGGCTGGACAACTGATGATAATGATATAACTAAAGATGTGATATTTATAGATGATTATAAAGATGGTTATATAAGAAATGGTAAATATGAGTAGAGGTGATAAAATGAGAAATAGAAGCAAGTTAATAATTACTTTAGGTTTATTAGTTTTATTTATTTTTTCTATATTACCTTTACAGGTTTTAGCTGTTTCAGTTCCGGTTGGACAATTTACTCCTTTAAGTGAGGAAGTTTATAATATGTTAAAAGGGGGATATATAACTTCCCCTCAAGGTTTAAGAGTTATTCCCTGACAAGACACAAGGGGACGGTTCTTTCAGGGTTCAATTGGAAGTTTTGCGCTAAAAAAGCTCAAGAACCTGCTAAAAAAGGGGACTTGAGCTTTTTCGTAATTTTATTTAATTCAAACCAGTTTAAGCAAAATTTTCGATTGCCCAAGAAGAAGGAAATCGCTTACCTGAACCTATGGAAATTCAATCTTTTTCATGTCTTCTTGCGAAGATGATTTTTTGGTTTTTATTGCCATTTTTATCTCTATATAGCTTACATCTTTGCTAAAACACCTCATTTTGGGCATACCTCTCCCCTCCCCACTTAAGGGTTTTTTCAAAATTATTCAGTTGCTTTCCTCTCAGGTAAATACTTGAGGATAGAAATGGGATAACTTTTGTGGACACAAGGAGACGGTTCTTTTGTGCTGTTGGCATTTATACCGTCCCCCTGTACTTTTTAATTCAGTTTTTTCTTTAACTCCTCTATCTTCTCTACGGAAAGTCCTGTCAATCTAGAAATAAGCTTTACATCTAATCCTTCTCGCAAAGCATTCAGGGCTGCTTTTTCTATACCTTCCTGTATCCCTTGTTCTCTACCTTCCCTTATTCCTCTCTCTATTCCTTCTTTTATTCCCTCTCTTCTCCACTTCTCCGCTAAGGTCATCAGGTCCTCCCTCCTCTCAGGAAGTATTTTCTCTATACATTCTATAAGGATTTCCTCATCTACTTTTTCTACCG
>NZ_FQWY01000031.1 GCF_900129805.1 Thermosyntropha lipolytica DSM 11003 | reverse complement strand
CTCCCTGATTAAATTAAGTAAAAAAGCCTTAACCTTTAAAAAGTTAAGGCTTTCAGGCTGTCGACAAAGTCATTGTTGGCAGCCGTTTTTATTTTATTTATAATATATAAAGGAAATAGAGCAATAAATTCCTAAAAAAGTAACAAATTAAAAAAATAAGCAAGTAATGGGGGATGAAAATGTTAAGCAAAAAGAATCGTGAAACCATAAATCAACTGGAAATTGTAAGTATAGATGATCTAGTGCCCAAAGATCATCTTTTACGCTTAATAGAAGAAGCTATTGATTTTAGTTCAGATTGTAGACAAAACCGCTTTTAGAGGTGCTAATCTAAAAGCGGGTTTGTCTGCAATCTGACGCGGGGCATAAAACCCCGCGCCTTTCTTTGTTTTTGGGTCTAGGGAACGGGAAAAACCAGGGCGCTTTTACCTTTATATTCAGGAGGAATCTGTCCTAACCGCCATCCTTTATTGGTAGTCTCAATATAAAAATATTTAACCCCATCTTTTTCAAAATAGCTTCCGAAAGCACCCGGACATTCCACACCTACAGCTGCATGTCCGGGATCACCATCAAAAATTATAAGAGCCGTCTTGTATCCCATAGCCTTCAAAAAAGCAGCCAGGAGTATCGCCTTATCTTCACAATCTCCCCCCTCGATCAGGGTTTCAACCGGATATTTGGGATATTCACCTTCTTCCGGCACATAAGGCAGAGCTTCCTGCACAAAGGAAGCGACAAATTCTATTTTATCTTTCATGCTGCCGGTAAATTTACTTACCAGCGATTCTGCAAGCTTGGCAACCAGTTTAAAATTAACCTCCTCGGTTACATAAGGCACATAGCCTTCTTTTATCATACGGGCTGCTTCTTTTTGATAAAAACTCCTTATTTGCTCATATTCCAGGATAAGCTTATCCTTTTCCCTGTTAATGCGGGCAATCACTTCATTCAATGCCCGGTATTTATAGGCCGCTTCTTGCGGAGAGTCACCTGGATATATACGGTAATACCAGTACCAGTATTCTAATTCTTGATTAAGCCGGTTCTCCTTTTCCCGAAGCCTTGCTATATCGTTTTTATAGTTATTTTCTAACTCCTCATGCCTTCTCGGTTTACTTCTATAATAGTCATATACCGTCTGCGGTATATTAACCTTCCAGTTCCACTCACCTTTATATTTATCTTCCCAGGTATACTGCTTAACTATAACCTCGCCTTTATCGGCACTGTACTCAATTTTATTTTCTTTGTTCTCAATTAATGCTGTATCTTCCATCTTATCCTCATAAATTACCGTAACCTTCTGCTGTTTCCCGTCCCATTCTACCCTAGCTCCCAGAGCCTCCGCAATCCAGCGCAGGGGAAGCATAAGCCGGTTCTGGTATATCTCCGGAACTACATCCATTATTATCTGTTGTTCGTTAACATATAAAATACTGCTTCCCGGTTTAACTTTAACTTTTTTGTCCCCATAGATTAATATCGCTGTACGCAAATTGCTATCCCACACAATATTTTCATTCCTAAGCCCGACAGCATAAGCTGCAAACCTTAAAGGGAGATAAACCCGGCTGTTTTTGATATAAGGATATACATCCATAAGATAGCGGTTATTATCAATCCAAAATTCATTCTTCCCTACAGTAAAATACGCCTGGTGCAGACCTACTGCTGCTGCCGGCCAGAAGGGAAGCAAAACTGCTGCCAGAATAAAAACGGCGATAATAAAATGTGCTTTTTTAGCCAAGCCTTTTCCTCCTTTGGCATTTGATTTTTACCTTCTTGCCCACCATTCCGGATTAATTCCTCTAAGTTTAAGCCATTCCCCCGTCCTCCCGGTTATAATAACCGGCCTGGTCTTTATCCTTTCTATATTGTCGGCTCCGGTCATAAGAAAAACTGCTTTTAGCCGATAAACCATGTTCGCCACCACATTATCAAGTACATCGGCTCCTTCTCTTAACAAAACCTTCAAAAAAGAACCGGCTATGCCTACCAGATCAGCCCCCATAGCCAGGGCTTTGGCCGCATCCAGAGCAGTTCTTATCCCTCCTGAAGCGATAACCGTCAAAGGAAGCCCTAAGCTAAGTACCTCAGCCAGGCTCTGGGCAGTCGGTATTCCCCAGTTATCAAGCTCTCCTCCAAACATTCCTCCTCTTTTATCTTCAATAACTATGAAATTAGTTCCCCCCATACCTCCCACGTCAATTATATTCACCCCTGCTCCATACAAAAGAGAAACACTTTCCCGGGAAAAACCAAACCCTACTTCCTTGGCGATTACCGGTACAGGACACTCCTTTACAATCCGGGCCACATTATCAATGATACCTTTAAAAGAGCGGTCTCCCTCCCGCATAGCCAGTTCCTGCGGAACATTAAAATGAAGCTGCAGGGCATCGGCATTTATCATCTCTACAGCAGCCAGGGCATCTTCTACCGGACGGCCTGCTCCCATATTGGCAATAATTACCCCGGTAGGATTTATCTCCCTTACTATGCGGAAAGTAGATGCTGATCCGGGATCATCAATGCTTATGGTTTGTGATCCTACCGCCATAGCCATACCATATTTTTTAGCTATACAGGCCAGATGGTAGTTTATATCCTCTGCCCGCGGAGTCCCCCCGGTAATGGCATTCAAAACCAGAGGTAAATTGAGTTTTTTACCCAGAAATTCACAGGAAAGATCTATTTCTTCCATAGAAAGCTCGGGCAAGGAATGATGTAAAAGATAAACTTCTTCAAAACCATTGGTATTAGGTCCATCCTGGGAATGTAGCGCAATATTGATATGTTCTTCCTTACGTTTGCCTCTTATAATAATAACCTCCTTGCTATTTTTTCCGCCTTCAGCAAATCTTCTTCCTGGTTGATATTATGAAACATTTCCGACTTATCTCCAAACATCTGGATTTCCTCTTCCTCAAGAGCCAAAGCTTTTAATTCGGCAAACAGGAGTGCCATCTTCAATTTTTGGTTTTGCAAATTATAGGTCAATTGTGGTAAACATCTCCGGCTGTAAACTGCAGCTGTCATATGGAGAAAATCATCTATGCGGGGAACTACCGCATCATAACTGTTCAGCTTTTCCAGCATATAATCTACCATTTGCATGTTTATAAAAGGCATATCACAGGCTAAGGCAAATATCGCATCATGGCTGGCATAAGTTAACCCGGCATGAATCCCGCTCATAGGACCTAACCCAGGATAAACATCCCTGTATACAGGAACTCCTAAATATTCATAAAGCCAAGGGTCATTGCTTATTATTATAGTTTCTTCAAAAAAGGAAACAAACTTATCCCGTATTATCTCAATAATCCTTTTACCTCTTATATATAAAAAAGCTTTATTGTTGAAATTCATGCGTGAGCTTTTACCTCCAGCTAAAATAACCCCCGTCGCTTTCTTCACCTTCTTATCCCCCCGTAACTTTATCCTGGCTGCCTGCAGGGATAAAAATAGACTGCCTAAAGCAGCCTATCCTCTCTTCGGTTTTTATTTTAGTGAGAACCGCCACATCCGCTGCAGCCCGCACAACTGCTTGCCGTGCAGGAAGCTCCTCCTGCTCCGGGAGCAAAAAAGCTGGATAACTGTCTTTCTACCTGGTCAGAGCTGCATTCCGGACATTTTACCTTTTTGTCTCTTTCTTTTAAGGAAAGAAGTAGATCAAATTTTTTACCACAGGCAGCACATTTAAATTCATATATAGGCATCTTCCTTCTTTCCACCTCACCTTAAAAATCTATTCCTGACTTTTTAAATAAGCTTCTACTTCCCGGCGATCAATATCATCAAGCGCTTCTTTAATTGAAAGGCTAAGCCTCTTTTCCTCAATATTTATATCCAGTATCTTAACCTTTACCTTTTCTCCTAACTTTACTACCTGCTCCGGCTTTTCTACTCGCCTGTTGGCCAGCTGGGAAATATGGCAAAGGCCGTCTACACCCGGCTCCACCTGGATGAAAACCCCAAAAGGAACCAGCCTTACTACTGTACCTTCAATGATATCTCCTACCTTGTATTTTTCTCCTACCATTTCCCACGGGCTTCTCAGCAAAGCTTTACGGCTTAAAGCAATCCTTTCTTTTTCCGGATCAAGTCCTATAACCTTTACTTCTATTTCCTGTCCTTCTTTTAAAATATCAGAGGGATGTTCAATCCGCTTATAATCAAGTTCGGATACATGCAAAAGCCCTTCAAACCCTCCTAAATCAACAAACACCCCATAATCAGTTAGGCGTTTAACTATTCCTTTTCTTATCTGTCCTTCCGCTATATTATGCCATAATTCCTGTTTCTTCCTTTCCTTTTCTTCAGCCACTATTTCTTTGCGGGAAAGAACTACCTGCGACCCTTTTCTTTTATGGCGGTTAAATTCCATCACCTTAAAATCCAGTTTTTTACCTTTATAGGCATCTAAATCTTTTACATATCCTTCTTCCAGATGCGAGGCAGGCAAAAAGGCCACTACCCCTACATCAACCAGAAGCCCTCCTTTTACCGTATCAATTACGGTTCCTTCTATAACTGCCCCGCTCTTATAGGCTTCTTCCAGACGCTCTAATGCCTTCTCCATATCGGCTCTTTTTTTGGATAAAAGGATAGTTCCATCATCATCCCATTTTAAGACTAATACTTCGATCTCATCTCCTGCCTTAACTACTTCTTTAGCCGAATTCACTTCTCTGACCGTAAGCTCCCTCAACGGAATAACCCCTTCTGATTTTCCCCCTACATCTACCATTACCTCATTATCCCGGACTTCTACTACTACCCCTTTTATAATATCCCCTCTTTCGGGAGGGGTAAAATCTGCCATTTCCGCTTCCAGGCGGACAAACGATTCTTCCACCCCTTCGTTATATTTTTCTCCACTATTATAACCTGCCATCTTATCAACAACCTCCTTAATTATCCAATCCGGGGTGGAAGCTCCTGCGGTTATCCCTACAGCATTAACTCCCTTAAGCCATTCTTCTTCAATCTGTTCTGCCTTCTGTATCTTATAGGTCTTTACCCCGGTGTTTTTACATTCTTCATAAAGAGTATTGGTATTAGAGCTGGTCTCATCACCGATTACCAGCATAAGATCTACTTTGCGGCTAAGGCTTAAAGCTTCTTCCTGTCTTTCCCGGGTAGCCGGGCATATAGTATTAAAAATCCTTAATTCCTGTGCCTTTTTTACTAAAACAGAAGCTACGCGGTAAAAATCCTCCTCATCTTTGGTAGTCTGGGATACCAGCCCTATCCTGGGAGCATTATCTATACTCAGCGCCTCTTCCGCACTCCTTATCACCTGCGCATCATAACCACAATAGCCTAAAATCCCTTCTACTTCCGGATGATTTCTATCCCCGAATATAACTATGACATATCCCTCCCTTTTAAGGAGGGCTACCATTTCATGCACCCTCTTTACCAGAGGGCAGGTAGCATCTTCTATTATTATGCCTCTAGCCCTCGCCTGCTCTATCACTTCTGGAGCTACTCCGTGTGATCTTATTATTAAGCCGGCATTTTCTTCTATCTGGTCAATATTTTCTACCGTTTTTATACCTTTCTGCGCAAAATACTCTACAACTTCCTTATTATGTACCAAACTACCCAGCGTATACCATTTACCAGGCTTGCTGGCAGCTTTTTCCGCCAGGGCAAAAGCTCTTTTAACCCCCGCACAAAAGCCTGCTTTTTCTGCCAGGTAAACCTGCAATCTCATACACCCCGCTAACATTTTTATAATATTCGCAAAAAAAAATCTAAATCCTGCTTATTTTGATAAAAGGGCTTCGATTTCCTGCATTATTCTTTCACTTACCTGATTTAGAAGAGCAGAATTAATCTTTTGCCCCTTAAACTCTTCCAGATATATAGGATTTCCTACCCTTAAAACAAGCGGCTTCTTCCATCCCCAGGGCAGAAGGCTTTTCGTACCTATACAGGCTACGGGAATTACCGGAGCTCCCGTCTTTAATGCCAGCATAGCTGCTCCATTCTGGGCTTCCATACTGGCACCGGTTTTATTGCGGGTTCCCTCTGGAAAAATCCCCAAAACCTTACCTTCTTCCAGAATACTTATAGCCTTTCTTATAGCGCCTCTATCCGCACTACCCCTTTTTACCGGAAAGGCATTAAGAGCCGTAAAAAAAGCTCTCCCCAGTTTGTTTTGAAAAAGTTCTGCTTTGGCCATAAAATAAACCGGGCGTTTAAAAGCTATTCCTACCACAATAGGATCCCAATTGCTAACATGATTGGAAACAATAATGGCTGCCCCTTTAGCAGGCAACTTATCAGTACCTTCAATCTTAAGGCCTAACAGGGTGAAAAATAAGCGCATAATCAGCCAGGCTAAACGGTAAAACATTTCCTACTTCTCCCCAATTATCTTCATCATATTATCTACTACTTCTTCTATGCTCATATGACTGGTATCTATGACAATAGAATCTTCCAGTATTTTTAAAGCTCCTACTTCACGGCTGGCATCCGCCTCATCCCGCTTCTTTATTTCTTCTTTTAGCCTATCCAGATCTATATCATAACCCTGAGCTATAAGCTCCCGCCTACGCCTTTCAGCCCTTTCTTCAATACTGGCGGTAAGGAAAAATTTATAATCAGCATCAGGAAGCACACACTCCCCTATATCCCTGCCATCCATAACTACGGAAACCTTATCCGCCATCCTTTTTTGTCTTTCTACCATTATTTTCCTTACGCGGGGAAAAGAAGCGACCCGGGAAACATGGGCGGTAATTTCAGGTTTCCTTATATCTTCAGTTACATCTTCGCCATCACACAATACCTTCTGTTCTTCTCCATTATAAAAAAAATCTATATCGGTATGCAAAATAAGCTGGTAGAGCTCATTTTCATTATTCAGATCTATTCCCTGACGCAGGGCTTTTAGGGTAAGGGTCCTGTACATGGCTCCTGTATCTATATATATAATACCCAGCCTGCGGGCTAAAAGGCGGGCGATCGTACTTTTGCCTGCCCCTGCTGGTCCATCAATAGCTATTTTCATAATTTTATCACCTTTTACATTTTCTTATTTTATCACAGCATCAAAAGGGAAAAAAGAGATTCTCTTATCCCGCCAGTCTAGTCATTATATCCCAGAACCCGGGAAAAGAAATATTTACTGCTTCAGTGCCTTCTATAACCGTCTCGCCTTCGGCTATAAGTCCCATTACCGCGAGGCTCATAGCTATACGGTGATCCCCAAAGCTTTTAACTTCCGCCCCCTTTATCTTTTCCCGGTCTCCTTCAATAATAAAGCCATCCTCCAATTCGACAATACTTACTCCCATCCTGCCCAGTTCTGATACTATCGCTCTTATGCGGTCAGTTTCTTTTACGCGAAGTTCTTCCGCTCCTCTTACGACAGAAGTGCCTTGAGCTGCTGCCATAGCTACTGCCAGTACCGGGATTTCATCAATAAGCCGCGGTACTATCTCTCCCTCGATACTAATCCCTTTAAGTTCAGAGCTTTTTACGGCTATATCAGCAATAGGCTCCCCGCCTACCGTTCTCCTGTTTTCCAGTTTTATGCAGGCTCCCATCTTCTCTAAAACTTCAATAATGCCAGCACGGGTAGGATTTATTCCTACTTCTTTTATCAAGATTTCCGAATGGGGAACTAAAGCAGCAGCCACCATAAAAAAGGCAGCTGAGGAAATATCTCCGGGGACTAAAAATTCCTGTGGCCCAAGCTCTTTTCCGGGCTGTAAGGTTATAGTAAGGCCATCTACTTTTAAATCAGCTCCCATAGCTTGAAGCATTCTTTCCGTATGATCCCGCGACTTTACAGGTTCGCTGATTACCGTTTCTCCTTCAGCATCAAGCCCTGCCAGCAATAAGGCTGATTTTACCTGCGCACTGGCTACCGGCAGATCATATTTTATCCCTTTAAGCCTTTTACCCTTTACCGCCAAAGGGGGATAATTGCCATTAGCCCGTCCTTCTATCTCCGCTCCCATCAAGGTCAGGGGAAGTATAACCCTTTTCATCGGACGCCTGTTGAGAGAATGGTCACCACTTAAAACCGTAAAAAAAGGATATGATGCACAAAGGCCGGTCAAAAGGCGCATAGTAGTTCCGGAATTTCCACAATCCAAAACCGTATCCGGTTCTTTAAGTCCATGTAAGCCCTCGCCTTTAATGCGCACCTCAGCACTATTATGCTCTATTTTGGCTCCCAGAAGGCGCAGACAGTTTAAAGTCGAAATCGTATCGGCAGCCTCCAGGTAATTGTGTATAACACTTTCTCCCCGTGCCAAAGCGGAAAAAATGGCAGCTCTATGCGATATCGATTTATCAGACGCTACTTTTATCTCTCCTTTTAATCCTCGGGATTTTATTATCCTCTTTAACAAACCATTTCCTCCTCATCTTACCCAGGCTTTTATAGCAAAGGACTTCAGACGCTCCACAGCCTTTTCAGCTGTTTCCCTGTCTTTTACCCCTATGCGTATAGAACCTCCATCCCCTTCCCGGGCACGCAAAATTTCAATATCCACAATATTTATGTCTGCACTGCCTAAAATTTCCCCTATTTTGCCTATTATCCCAGGCTGGTCAGGTACTATGCATACTATTTCGGAAAACTCCGGCAGAAGTCCTTTCCTCTTATGGGGTATCTGGTCTCTTATTATTTTGGCCTGTTTAAGCTCTTTATATAAGGCTTCCCGGTCATCATCAGCCAGCGCCTTACGCATACGCGATAATAGGGCAATAAATGCTTCCAATTTTTCCCCCACATACTCGCGATTGGAAAAAAGTATGTCCTGCCACAGCTCAGGACTGGAAGAAGCTATGCGCGTAGTGTCCCTAAAACCTCCCGCCGCCATCATCAGGTTATCATCTTTTCCTTCGGTGAGATTCACCAGAGCAGCTGCCGCCAGATGCGGAACATGGCTTATAGTAGCTACCAGGCGGTCATGATAAGAAGCCTCCATAATTTTTACCCGGGCTCCGGTAAAAACGAGCAGTTCCTGGAGATAGCCTAAAGCTTCCTCCGGAACATCGGGAGGGGGAGTTAGTACATAAACTGCATTTTCAAAAAGATAGCGGTCTGCTCCATTTATACCTTTTATTTCCGAGCCGGCCATGGGATGTCCCCCTATGCCCCACACCCCCCGGGGAAGTTTTTTAAAAATATGCATAACATTTTCTTTAGTGCTTCCTACATCGGTTATCAGGGTTTCAGGCCTTAACACATCACCTATTTCCTCAATAATCGCAGGGAAAGTGCGCAAAGGGGTACATAAAAACACCACCCCGGCCTGACTGGCCCCTTCGCGCAGGGGCAAAGCCTCATCTATAATTCCCAGCTCTAAAGCTTTTTTTTCCGCCTCCTGGTCTACATCAAAACCCCATATTTTATTAACAAGAGGTGATTCCCTAAGAGCCAGTCCCAGAGAACCACCTATAAGTCCCAATCCGATTATAAACAGGTTTTTTTTCATAATCCCAATCCTTAGGAAATTTTTTGCATCGCTTGATGCAGCATTTTTACCTTCTTTACCATCGAGGCAAAGTTATCAGGAGTTAACGACTGAGGTCCATCTGATAAGGCTTCACTTGGATTTTGATGTACTTCTACCATGATGCCATCACATCCTGCTCCTACTGCAGCAGCAGCCATAGGTTCAACCAGTTCCCATTTTCCCGTGCCATGGCTGGGATCAACTATTACCGGCAGATGGGTAAGCTGCTTTATCAAAGGCACGGCACTTAAATCAAGGGTATTGCGGGTATATTTTTCAAAGGTGCGGATACCTCTTTCGCACATTATAACCTGGCTGTTACCGGAAGAGATGATATATTCTGCCGCCATTATCCATTCTTCAATAGTAGAGGAAAGCCCGCGCTTTAAAAGTACCGGCTTATCTACCTTGCCTAATTCCCGTAAAAGAAAGAAGTTCTGCATATTACGGGCTCCTACCTGCAGAATATCTACATACTGGGCCACAATATCAATCATGCGCGGATCCATAACTTCAGTTACCACTGGAAGGCCGGTAAGTTCACGGGCCTCAGCCAGTATTTCCAGGCCTTCTCTTTCCAATCCCTGAAAAGAGTAAGGCGAAGTGCGTGGCTTAAAAGCTCCTCCGCGCAGCATAGTAGCCCCTGCCTCTTTTACCGCCTGAGCTACTTCCAGAAAAGCTTCTCTTCCTTCTACAGCACAGGGTCCGGCAATTATGGTAAGGCTGCCATCACCTATAACTGCATCCCCTACTTTTATGCAGGTAGGCTCAGGCTGAAATTCCCGGGAAGTAAGTTTAAAAGGCTGCAAAATAGGCACAACCTTTTCTACTCCGGGCTGACGGGTGAAATAATCCATAATAGCCTGGGTTCTTTCCCCAATGGCTCCAATGATTGTCCTCTCAACCCCTTCCGAGAGGTGGGCTTTAAACCCTTTTTCCTGCAGTTTTTCTACTACGGCTTCAATTTGTTCTGCAGATGCATTCTTTTTCATTACAATAATCATCCAGCAACTACCTCCTTTTTTTGCGGAGGGTGAGAAAAAGCTCAAAATAAAACCATTGGCAGTATAAACAGGCCCACCAATGGCAGAGCTACTCTGCTTATATTCCCACCATCCTACCGTCCTACTTTTTTTATTATTTTATACCATCCTACATATAATAGGTTATATTAATCGGGGTTAAAATTCAATAGCTCCTTTTATCTGCCAGGCAAAAAACGGTGAATAAAACTATGCAGTTTTTCTTTTTCGCCCAGCAAAAACAGGATATCATCCGGCAAAATCAAATCATGTCCTCCTGGATTGGGTATGATCTCTTTTTCACGCTGGATGGCTACCACTGTAACCCCATATTTTTTTCTGATTTCTACCTCTTCAATTTTTTTCCCTGCCAGGATAGAGTTATAAGGTATTCTTATGCTGGTTATTTCCATGCCCTGGAAAAAGTCAGGCCTATTCATCATTTTTAATTCTTCACGCGACAGGCTGCGAAACATTTCATACCCTTCACGGCGCACGGACTCAATATAGGCTTCTATCTCTTCATGAGGCACCATATACCTGGCCAGTACGCGGGCAAAAATCTCAATGGAAGTTTCATATTCCTCAGGTATAACCTGGTCAGCCCCTAATTCATAGAGGTCATGCATATCAGCTACAAACCTGGTTCTCACAATAATGTAGGCCATAGGGCTTAGCTTGCGCGCTATATAGGTAACCCGGCGCGTAGCAGCTGAATCAGATATAGCTATTACCACTACTCGCGCTTTTTCCACATTTACATGTTTTAATACCAGTTCATGGGTAGCATCCCCGTAATATATAGGTTCTCCCTTCTTTTTTTCCTCTCTTACGGTATCCGCATTTATTTCCAGTATCACATAAGGTATACCGGCATACGCAGCAGCCCGGGATAAGTTTTTGCCGTTAAGGCCATAGCCTATAATAACCAGATGGTCTTCCAGATTAAGTTCTTCTTCCAGCTCCTCTATTTCTGGCAGGGAGCCGCGCAAAAGCCGCTGGGGCCAGGGAAGCTTGTAGATAGCTACTGCTACCCGTGGAGCCATATTAATTACAAAAGGAGTAAGCATCATGGTTATAATCGCTGCTGCCAGAAAACCCTGATATATATCCATACTTATAAGCTGATGCTCTATACCTACCTGGGCCAGGATAAAAGAAAATTCTCCTACCTGAAACAGGATTAATCCAGCCAGAATCGCTACCCGCAGGGGATAACCCAGAAGCAGAGTAGCGATAGCCGAAATTATGCTTTTACCTAAAAATATTCCCAAACTCAATAGGATAATAATTCCTAGATGCTGAGCTAAAAAATTAATATCCAAAAGCATCCCTATAGAAACAAAAAAGAGACTGGTGAAGGTATCTATAAAAGGCATAATATTAGCCAGGGCCTGATGGCTGTATTCAGATTCCGATATAATAAGCCCGGCTAAAAAAGCCCCTAAGGCCAGAGATAACCCGGCACTGGAAGTGAGCCAGGCTACCGAAAAACAGATAGCTATAATGCTGAGCATAAAAAGTTCCCGGCTCTGGGTACGGGTAATCTGGTAAAGCAAAGGAGGAATTATATAAAGAGTCAGCAGCATAACTACGACAATTATTAAAACTGTTTTCAAAAGAATCGATGTTACAGGTCCTACATTTTCCCCACCGCCTAAAAAAGGAGTAAAAAGCATCATAAAAACTACGATTATGTCCTGATAAATAAGTATTCCCAGGGCCGTTTTGCCGTGCGGGGTATTTATGTCAGCCCTTTCCGTAAGCTGTTTCAAGACAATAGCTGTACTGCTCAAAGAGACTAAAAAACCTAAAAAAACCGCCTGATTGGCTTTAAGGCCTGCCAGCTCGGCCAGAATAAAAGTAAACAAAATAGTTAACCCTACCTGTATACTTCCTCCCAGTAAAATAGTCTTTTTTATACTGGCCAAATGCTTAAAAGAAAATTCCAGTCCTATACTGAAAAGAAGAAGGATTACCCCAAATTCAGCTATTACATGTACATGTTCAGAGGTTTCTACCAGCCCTAACCCATGCGGTCCTGCCAGTACACCGGTAAGTAAAAAACCTACAATAACAGGTATATTAAGCCGATGGCATATAAAAAGAACCCCTACGGCCAAAGCAAAAATTATGGCTATATCTTTTAAAATAGCAAATTCCAAACCCTCTTCACCCTCTCTGTTTTTTCCTCTCCTCAATCTCTGTCTATCTTTTTATTTTCTATAGTGGCTAATTTTTGCAGTTCCTTCATCATGCGCAAAAAATTATCCATATTTAAAGATTGTTTACCATCAGATAGAGCTCTATCAGGATCCTGATGTACCTCTACCATAACTCCGTCTGCCCCGGCAGCTATAGCTGCTTTGGCTACCGGTGTAACCAGTTCCCATTTGCCAGTGGCATGGCTAGGATCAACTAGTACCGGCAGGTGGGATAGATGCTTTACAAGAGCTACAGCTCCTATATCCAAAGTATTGCGGGTATAAGGCTCAAATGTTCTTATTCCCCGCTCACAGAGAATTACTTTTTCATTACCACCCTTTAAAATATATTCAGCAGCCAAAAGCCATTCCTCAATAGTTGCTGACAAACCCCTTTTTAACAAAACCGGCTTATCTATTTTTCCCAGTTCATCTAAAAGGGTGAAATTCTGCATATTACGGCTACCTACCTGAAAAACATCGATAGAATCATATAAAATATCCAAATCTCTTACATCCATAATTTCAGTTATCAGGGGGAGCCCGGTTATATCCCTGGCTTCTACCATTATATCAAGTCCTTCCCGCCCCAGGCCCCGGAAAGAATAAGGTGAGGTGCGGGGTTTGAAAAGGCCACCCCTTAACATATGTACTCCCGCACTTTTAAGAAATTTAGCCAGTTTTATATAATCATCACGGTTTTCTACGGCACAGGGACCGGCAATAATCGTACAATAACCTTCACCGATGTAAACCCTGCTCCCTGGTGTGTTTATTTCGATTATCGTATTTTTATCCTTATTCTCTTTTGCTGCCAGTTTAAATGGGCGCATAAGTTTTTTCCTCCATCAAACCTGAATCTCTTTACTTATATTTCCCGATTTTATTAATACCAAACCATCTGTTTAAGCTGGCTATATTAGTATAATACAATAAAATGGTATATAATTAGTAAAAAAATCTGTTTATAGTCCTTAAAAGATATATTGACCACCGGTCAAACCCCGATTAAAGGAGTTTTTATAAATGGCCAACCTTAAAGTAGCTGTATGTCAAATGAAAATAGAAAAAGAAAAAGAAAATAACCTGAAAAAAGCCGGGGAAATGATAAGCGAAGCCGTAAAAAAAGGAGCCAGGCTGGTAGTGCTGCCCGAAATTTTCAACGCCCCTTATCAAACAGATATCCTGCCTTCCTATGCCGAAACTTATCCGGGTCCTACCACCCTCTTTCTGCAAAAAAAGGCTAAAGAACATAAAATATATCTGGTGGGGGGAACTATCCCGGAAAAAGATAGCGAGGGAAAAATATACAACAGCAGCTTCATTTTTGATGATAAAGGTGATCTTAAAGGAATATACCGCAAAGCCCATCTTTTTGATGTCGATATCCCGGATAAGATAACCTTCCGGGAATCAGATGTCTTTGCGGCGGGAGACGAAATAAATGTGATTCCTCATCCCCAAATACCTTTTTCTGTTCTCATATGCTACGACTGTCGCTTTCCTGAGTGGGCCAAGCTGGCTGCTTTAAAAGGGGCTAAAATGCTCATTATTCCTGCTGCCTTCAGCCTTAAAACCGGTAAGGATCATTTTGAACTCTTAATGCGCTGCCGGGCAGTAGATAACCAGGTTTATGTTATTGCCGCCTCCCCGGCTCGAAACCAGGAAGCTTCCTTTAAAGTATGGGGACATTCCATGATCGTAGATCCCTGGGGAAAAGTAATAGCCAAAGGAGGAAGCGGAGAAGAAGTTATCCTGGCAACCCTTGATCCATCCCTGGTAGATAAGATAAGGCAGGAATTGCCGTTATTAAAACAGACAAGAGTAAAGTTAGTAGAAGGGGAAAAATAAAAGCACATAAGGAGGGATTTATCGTGAAATCCTATACCGAATATCTATGGTTTAATACCGAAAAAAGAAGAGAATATATACGCATAACCGATAAAGTAAGGGAAGCCTGCAAAAAAAGCGGCATAAAAGAAGGTTTTATACTGGTAAGTGCCATGCATATAAGTGCAGGGGTTTTCGTCAATGACAATGAAAGCGGTATACTCAAGGATATAGATAATATGCTGGAAAAAATAGCCCCCTTCGGCCCTGATTATAACCATCACCGTACGGGCGAAGATAACGGGGATGCTCATCTCAAAAGCATTCTGGTCCACCACCAGGTTATAGTACCGGTAACCGATGGGGATCTGGATTTAGGGCCCTGGCAGGAAATATTCTATGCCGAATTTGATGGACGAAGAAGAAAAAGGGTTATCATAAAAGTTATAGGGGAATAGCCTTCCCCTTTAACTTACCAAATCCTGGCGCAATTTTCGGGCTTCTCGTAAATAGATATGTTTGATTTCTTCCTGGCTCTTTTCGGTATTTATATGTACCAGAACCCTTATACACCGGGGGAGCGAGCCCGGAACTTCTATCTCCTGGAAACATAATAAAGGTACTTTATCCCAGCCAATCATGCGGGCAGCCTGGGCAGGAAAAATAGAACGAACATCAGAAGTTACGGTAAAAAGTATGCTGGCTATATCTTCAACCGCAAAATCGTTTTCTTCTTTTATCTTAAAAAGCAATTCTTTGGTAGCCTCCAGCACCTCTTCCGGCGTATCCTTTTCTACCGTTATAGCTCCTCTTATACCTCTAACTTTCAAATCTCACCAACTCCGCTTTAGTTAATTTAAGAAACTGCCCGATGTCCCAAACCTATAGCTACCTCATCAAGGTGCAAAAGCCCAATACCCAAAAATATAGCTACACTGACATGGTCTTTATATCTGGCAATGCCTATTTTACCACCCACATTAAGTCCCAGCGCTTTAGGCATAAGCTGAGCAATAGCTTCCCTGGCTGCCCCGGCTACGGCTCCTTCCTCCGCATGCGTATCTTTTATTACCCCTTCTCTTTTGGCAGCTACTACCGACCTTTCCACAATTTTACCTACCGAAGTAATAAATTCTCCCCCGTAATCAACCGCCACAGCTTTTATTCCATATTTGCTGTAAAGTTCATCCTTTAAAATATTTTCTTCCTGTCGGGTAGCCGTCAAGGCCATCTTTATAGCAGAACTGGCTACTGCTTTACTGCCTACCTCCATAAAAACTTATCCCACCTTCATATTTTATATCTTTTTTTATTTTACTATAATCTCCCCAATCATTACCATACCACCATCCTGGCCTCCGTTCGACCTGTATACCATGCCTTTTTCCGGATAGGATAAGTTAGGGGAAACATCCTTTATTTTATATTCCACCGGAACATTATAGAAGGTAGAATCAATTTCTACTCTATCTCCCCCCATAACCTTCAGCTTAATTTCATTACTTGTAAACCTTTTTACTTCCCTGTTATTGACTAAAACTACCGCCTCGGGCAGGCTGTCATATTTTTCCGCTTTAATAACCACAAAAGCATAGGGAGATTTGACCTCAAATTCATTTTCTCCTCCATAATCTACTTTATTTACAGGATATTCAATGCGCTGCCCCTCTAAGCGTTCTCCCCAGCTTAAATATAAACGGAAAGGCTCTTTTACCATAAGCCCCTGTACTATAACTATAATTAAAGCGGTTATTACTATGGTGCGCAATAAAATTTTTTCCACTTTATCCCCTATTCTCTTCACTTCATTCACCCCGGAAGCATTTTCTCCTCCTATATTATGCCCGGGGATTAAACTTTATCCCTAAATAAAAAACCTCTCGCCTGAACCTGCAGGCTAGAGGTATAACCAGTAATCTTAACTTAACATTTTTCTCTACCAGTGCTGGCGCGCATATTCTACTCCGGCCAAAAAAGCCTCTTTATTTTTTCTTATAACTTCCTCACTTTTGCCTTTAAATATAACATCGAAATATTCCAGAGCCTTTTCCACTTCTACTACTTTCGTTTTTTCCAAATAAGCCCCCAGAAGTATCATATTAGCTCCCCGGGGATTTCCCAGTCTATCTGCCAGCTCATTAACAGGAAGCTTTAATACATCAAGATCATCTCTTCTAGGTTCACGGTCCACAAGTGAAGAATTGATTACCAGGGTTCCATTAGGCTTTATCTTGTTTTCAAATTTGTCCAGAGAAGGACGGTTTAATATAACTGCCATAAGGGGATTTTCGGTTATAGGAGAACTTATTTCTTCATCGGATATAGTAACCAGGCAATTGGCTGTCCCCCCCCGCATCTCTGCTCCATAAGAAGGAACCCAGGATACATGTTTACCGGCACTTAAGGCAGCATGGGTTAAAAACTGTCCCATAGAAAGAACTCCCTGCCCTCCAAAACCTGCAAACAAGACTTGTTTTTCTTCCATCCTTCCATACCTCCTTATTCTTTTACCTTAAATTCTCCCAAGGGGAAGTAGGGAATCATTTCCTTTTCTACCCTTTCTAAAGCTTTAAGCGGGCTCATTCCCCAGTTCGTCGGACAGGTGGATAAAATCTCCACCATAGAAAAACCTTTACCTTCCAGCTGGGTTTGTATAGCTTTTTTTATAGCTTTTTTAGTTTTATTTACATTAGCCGGATTATGTACCGATGTACGGCAAATATAAGCCGAACCTTCATTAGTAGCCAGAAGTTCTGCCATCCTTACCGGATAACCTGCCAGTTCAGGTTTGCGACCATAAGGGGAAGTGGTAGTAACCTGGCCTATCAAGGTAGTTGGAGCCATCTGCCCGCCTGTCATACCGTAAATAGTATTATTGATAAAAATTACCGTTATATTTTCTCCCCGGGCCGAAGCATGAACAATTTCGGCCATGCCGATGGAAGCTAAATCCCCATCGCCCTGATAAGTAAAAACAAAATTTTCGGGGAGCATGCGTTTTATTCCCGTAGCTATAGCCGGAGCTCTACCATGGGCAGCTTCCAACATATCAAAATTAAAATATTCATAAGCTAATACCCCGCAACCTACCGGGCAAACACCAATCGTCTTTTCCCGGAGTCCCATTTCATCGATACATTCTGCTATTACCCGGTGAATAATGCCATGTGTACATCCCGGACAGTAATGAAATTTTTTATCATAGAGGCTTTCTGGCCTTTTAGCTACCACCTTCATTACAGCCCCTCCCTTTCTGCTATCTGCATAACTACACCTACAATCTCTTCGGGATTAGGAATAATACCTATTCTTCCGTAAAATTCCACGCGTGAGCGGCCATTCAAGGCTAATTTTATATCTTCTACCATCTGCCCCATATTAATCTCTAAAGATAAAAACAGTTTAGCTCCATTTTCCGCAGCTTCTACTATATGTTCATCAGGGAAAGGCCATAAAGTTATAGGCCTTATAAGTCCTGCTTTTATTCCTCTTTTTCTCACTTCCATAACTGCTCTTTTAGCTACCCGGGACATAAGTCCAAAAGCTACCAGAACCAACTTGGCATCTTCGGTCATAAAGGTTTCAGCTCTCTTTTCTCGGGCCTTTATCAAATCATATTTACTTTTTAAATATCTATTCCTCTGTTCCAGCTCTTCAGGAGGTAAATGCAGAGTCGTAATAACATTAGGCTTTCTTCCCTTACATCCGGTAGTTGCCCAGGGTTTTTCATAACCCGGAGTAACAGGGTCCCTTAAAATAATAGGCTCCATCATCTGTCCCAGGGTTCCTTCGGCCATTATCATCACAGGTATGCGGTACTTATCAGCCAGCTCAAAACCTTCCATAGCAAAATCCATCATATCCTGCACACTAGCTGGGGCTAAAACCATGGTATGATAATCACCATGGCCTCCACCCCGGGTAGCCTGGAAATAATCAGATTGAGCCGGCTGAATACCTCCTAAACCCGGACCTCCGCGCGATATATTGACTATAACACAAGGCAGCTCAGCTTCGGCAATAAATGAAATACCCTCCTGTTTAAGGCTTATACCCGGTCCCGAAGAAGCTGTCATAACCCGGGCTCCAGTAGAAGCAGCTCCATATACCATATTTATGGCGGCCAGTTCACTTTCGGCCTGCAAAAAAACACCGCCTATTTTAGGATATTTGCGTGCCATATATTCAGCAATCTCACTTGATGGCGTAATAGGATAACCAAAATATGCCCTGCATCCTGCCCTTATAGCACCTTCAGCTAAAGCTTCATTTCCTTTCATCAGGACTTTTTCCATACTACCATCACTCCCTTTCCACTTCGATAACTAAATCAGGACACATAAGGGCACATGTGCCACAGCCGGTGCAGCTTTCAGGATCTACAGCCGTAACCGGATGATAGCCCAGAGCATTTATAATCTTCTTATCTAACCCTAAAGTCCCTTTAGGGCAAAAATGTACACAGAGCTCACATGCTTTACAGCGGTCCATATGAAAAGTTAATATCCCTCTTGCCATACTCCCTTTTCCCCCTATGTAAATAAACTATATCCACTGTGGCCTTAAATTAATCTTTATTTTCTTTAACAGCTGCGGGTAATAAACTACCAGTTCTTCATAAAACCTTTCTTCCACTGTCAAATATCTTACCGGGAGATTTAATTCTTCAGCATATTGCAAAACCTTATTATGCCCGTCATTTATTACCTGTACGGTAGTTTCTTCTACCAGGTTAGGATTGCTTATAATGCCAGTAAAATTAAGGCCCGAAGCCTTTTCTAAACAATTTTTCAATTCTTTTATACTTTCTACATCGCCCGCAAAAGGCCGGTAAGGATTTATGACCAGAAAAAATTCCAAATCCTTTCTCTTCAACAAATAATCCCTGATATATCCCAGTACAACTGCTCCTACCTCATCACCTGCCAGGTCAATAATAATGCGGTTTTCCTGCTGCAAAAGTCCAATAATTTCAGACGGTATGCTAGGTACATCTCCAAATACCAGTTCTCCAGCCGGAGCCAGTACCCTTATCCCCCTGGCCTGTAAAAAGCCTTTCATTTCCCGGGAAGCAAAATAAGGGTTTACTAAATCTAAATCAGCTAATATGGTTTCTCTATTGTCTTCTCCTTTTTTTTCCAGGGTAAAATTTAACGCTATCTCGCTTTTGCCGCTTCCAAATCCACCGGAAAAAATAATCGTACTTGCCAAAAAATTCTTCTCTCCTTAAATTTATTTGTCGCAAAATCAATATATAAAGTAATATAATAAAAAAGTATATTACTAAAAAAAATAAAATTCTAGAGGTTTTCTCGCCGGTTTTTAAAAATTAACATTCTGTTAAAAAAATAACCAGAAACAGGGACATTTAGCAGCATATGCATAAATAAAATGTCCTTATTTCTGGTTAACAAGAAAGCTCTGTTCATCAGAGAAAATATCAGTAAGCTCATTAATTATGGCATATATATCTTCTTCCTCCATTTTTAGAATTTTCAAAGCTTCTGCTGAAACTGCATAAAGCATGCCATCTATACCTATACCTATGCCCATAGATACGCAAACAGCATCTGCCAGATGAACGATGGAAGTTAAAACCGGGTTAACTTTTGCTTTTTCCGGATAATGGTGGTGAGCAATAGTATCGACAAGTTCCCAGGGAAGGTTCCACTTTTCCGCCACTTTGGAACCTACCAGGGCATGATTAAAGCCTAAAACGGCATTCTCCGCTTCTATAAAATCAATATTACCTTCACTTACTTTGGCTACTACCTCATGATAAGATTCTTTCATAGCATTATTGAGGATAACTTTTCCTATATCATGCAATAAGCCGCTGGTGTAGGCCAGATCAAGCTGGGCAAACTTCACCCGGCGCGCAATATGGCGGGCAGCCATAGCTACACACTGGGAATGTTTCCACAACTCCCCGTGTTCTAAAGCATAACCAGACATTTCCCGGTTTAAGATATCACTTACCGAAGCTGCCATAACTATACTTTTTATAGTCTTAAAACCCAAAAAAACCGTGGCATCAGTTATAGTAGCAATACGCCTGGGAAATCCATAAAAAGCAGAATTGGCAAGTTTTAAGACCTTGGCTGTCATAGCCTGATCCTGGGTTAAAACATTATTTATGTCCTGAGCCGTAGAATTTGGATCCTCCGCCAGTTTCATCACTTTAATAACTACCGCAGGCAAAGCCGGCAAATCATTTACGGCCTTAACTATATCATCAAGTGAAATTTTCCCCATTTATTTACCTCCCCGCAAAGAGCTACTACTTCCAGTTATCCAGTTTCCTCTCCAGATAAAACTTGTAATTAGCCATTTCCTCAGCAATTTTCAACAAAATCCTTCCTATATCTAATTTAGATAAGACCAGTTCTTCCGGTTCCAGTATTTCAACCGTTCTGAACTCTTCTTTCATAGTAAACTTTATCGCATCCTCCAAAGAATCGGCCGTAAAAGTTATCACTACCGGGGCATAAGCCAGGGATCGGCCGCTGAATTCATCATAGACAAAATAGATTTCCCCGCTCATATCAATATCTTCAATATTTACTCCCTGGATAGGAACATTGCGCATAAGAGAAACTTTGTTTTGCCTTATCTCTTCAGCTACCTCACTGCTGGTTTTACCGCCAAAAAGCTTGCCCTGCCTGGCTTTGCCCATAAAATCAAATCTGACTTTAAGCCTCAATTTTTTCAAAATCTTCCCTCCGGTTCCTTTTTTTATTGCTGCTATTACCAGTCCCACTTCTCTATCAGGATCATTTTTAAATTAATCCGGACCTAATTACTATTTATTTTATCATATTTTCTCAACCTCAAACCCCGGCTTAATACTCTATCCCTCTTTTGGCTTCTATCTTTTTATCGTAAGGATTTTTTATAAACTTTATCTGGCTTACCAGATGGGCAAGTTCAACTATTTCTGCTGGGCACTCCCTCCCCGTCACCACTATATCCACCAGGGTATTTTGAAGTAAAGCCAAAATATTCGGCCGGTAGAGAGGAAAAAGATTATATACATTTATAAGTTCATCTAATATTACTATATCCCAAAAAGCTTTTTTTATCTGTTCCTCGACAAAAATTAGCCCCTCCTTTATTATTTCATAATCTCCATCTTTAATATTAGAAGGTAAAACTATACATTCTAAACTGCCCGGGCAACAATCTTCATCACCATAAGGACAGTCCCGTCCAAAACAAACAGCTAAAAAATCCTCACTATTAATCTTTTTTATCGCTTTAAATTCCCCGCTTTTTAAACCTGATTTCAAAAAAGAAACCAGCAAAACCCTTTTTCCTTGTCCCCAGGCCCTTAAAGCCAAACCTGCCGCCGAAGTAGTTTTCCCCTTACCATCACCCGTAAAAACCAAAATCATTTTAACATCTCCGTCCTGCTGCCATCAGCTTTAACCTTTCCACCTCATCTGGATGCAAATGCCGGTATTCTCCTGTCTTAAGCCCATTTAAATTTAAAAAAGCCAACCCTGTTCGCTTAAGCCTTAGCACCGGATAGCCTACGGCTTTGCACATACGTTTTACCTGCCGCTTTCTTCCTTCATGAATCTTTATTTCCAGCAAAGTTTCGTTCCGGCCCCTTTTAATGATCCTTACCTTGGCTGGAGCCGTAATCCCATCTTCCAAAAGCACACCTTTTCTAAGTTTTTTTAATGCT
This sequence comes from Thermosyntropha lipolytica DSM 11003, assembly GCF_900129805.1. Classification (GTDB taxonomy): domain Bacteria; phylum Bacillota; class Syntrophomonadia; order Syntrophomonadales; family Syntrophomonadaceae; genus Thermosyntropha; species Thermosyntropha lipolytica. Next base: position 3,532 of record NZ_FQWY01000031.1, on the reverse strand, counting down.
TCACTACTCACTACGCCTTTAACCCATGCTTCATAAGTTTTGGTTATTTCATAACGGGGATGAAGCATAAGATTGGTAAAATCCCCGTCATTGGTAAGTAAAAGCAGTCCTTCAGTATCAAAATCCAGCCTTCCTACCGGATAAATCCTGGTATCGATGTCTTTTATCAGCTGTACGACTGTAGGTCTTCCCTGAGGATCATAAACACTGCTTATATAGCCAGCCGGTTTATTTAATAAAATATATATCTTGTCATTACTTATATTTACAGCTTTGCCATCAACTTCAACCTTATCCTTTTCCGGATCAATCTTCACCCCTAAAGTTTCAACCACATTCCCATTCAGCTTTACTCTTTTCTGTTTAATCAATTCTTCTGCTTTGCGGCGGGAAGCGATTCCCGCTTCGGCCAGGTATTTAGCTAAACGCAATCTCCATCCTTCCTCAAAAGAAAATTTATATTAAATTTCTACGTATCTCTTATTTTATCCTTTTCGCAAACAGCTATTATTATGTCAAGATTTTAAAAATTTATCCACCTCTATCTGATAACTAAAACCTTAATATCCTGATAAAATTATTTAATATAGCTTTTTTCTTTTATCAATTACTTTTTATGACACGATATGCTAAACTTAAGCTGAATGCATCAGCAGTAATAAATACTTTTTGGCATTAGCGCTTAAACTATATATAAAATAATTGCTTATTTTTAATACTAAAAGTTTGGAGGAACAAAAAATGGCATGTAAAGAGATCGACAAACCGAAAATCGAACAAGCTTTTCGCATGATTTTAGAAGCCATAGGTGAAGATCCTGATAGAGAAGGCTTAAGAGATACTCCCAAAAGGGTAGCTAGAATGTATGAAGAGATATTTTCCGGCCTCTGGTGTGAACCGCGGGAATTCCTGCAAGTATCTTTTTCAGAATTTCACGATGAACTAGTCCTAGTAAAAGATATACCATTATACTCCATGTGCGAACACCATTTTCTTCCCTTTTACGGGAAAGCTCATGTTGCCTATATCCCGCGGGGAGGAAAAGTTATAGGCATAAGTAAACTGGCCAGAGTTGCTGAAGCTTATGCCAAAAGGCCGCAGCTGCAAGAAAGGCTGACTTCACAAATTGCCGATTGTATATATGAAACCCTGAATCCCCACGGGGTAGGAGTAGTAATAGAAGCTGAACATATGTGTATGACTATGCGGGGCATCAGAAAACCTGGCTCTATAACAGTAACTTCCGCGTTAAGAGGGCTTTTTGAAACCAGACATCAAACCAGAGAAGAATTGCTTTCATTAATTTTAAACAAAAGATAAAAAAGGGTAGCATGCAAGCTACCCTTTTTCTTTGGATATTTAGAACAGACCAACAATCTCTCCGCTCGGAAGAATATCGATTTTCTCGGCAGCAGGGACTTTCGGCAATCCGGGCATAGTCATAATTTCACCCGCATAAGCTACTATAAATCCTGCTCCAGCAGAAACTTTAGCTTCTCTAATTGTAATTTCGAAACCAGTCGGCCTACCTTTCAGATTCGGATTATCAGAGAGTGAGAATTGCGTCTTAGCCATACATATCGGCAGATTGCCATAACCAAGTTCTTCAATTTTAGCAATATCTTTTTCGGCTTTCGGAGCATAGATTACGCCTTTAGCTCCATAAATTTCGGTAGCAATCTTTTCAATCTTAGCTTTAATCGGCATATCTAATTCATAGAGGAATTTAAAGCTGCTCGGTTTTTCAGCAGCAGCAATAACCTTGCGCGCCAGATCTTCTCCACCGGCTCCACCTTTAGCCCATACCTGAGATACGGCTACTTCAGCACCTAAAGCATTGCATTTCTTTACTACCAGGTCCACTTCTTCCTGCGTATCAGTGGGGAATTCGTTCAGAGCAACAACTACCGGCAAGCCAAACTTCTGCACATTTTCTAATTGTTTTTCCAGGTTAGCAACACCTTTTTCTAATGCTTCCATGTTAACTTCGCCTAATTTATCCTTCGGCACTCCACCATGGTTTTTAAGAGCCCTGATGGTGGCTACTATAACTACGGCATCTGGTTTCATATTGCCATAACGGCATACAATATTGAAGAATTTTTCCGCACCCAGGTCAGCACCGAATCCAGCTTCGGTTACCATATAGTCAGCAAGTCTTAATCCCATCTGGGTAGCCATCAAGCTGTTGGTGCCATGAGCAATATTAGCAAAAGGACCACCATGGATAAAGGCAGGAGTATTTTCCAGAGTCTGTACCAGGTTAGGCTTGATAGCATCTTTCATCAACAAGGCCAGAGAGCCAGCTGCTTTGAGATCATCAGCCGTTACCGGTTTGCCGTCATAGGTATAAGCTACTATCATGCGTTTAAATCTTTCTTTAAGATCCATCAAATCTTTAGCCAGGCACAGGCAAGCCATAATTTCGGAAGCAACACTTATATCAAATCCAGTTTCGCGCGGTACTCCGTTAGCTTTGCCGCCCAAGCCTATGATAACATTTCTTAAAGCCCTGTCATTTAAGTCTACTACTCGGCGCCATATGATCTGGCGGGGGTCTATATTAAGTTCATTACCCTGATGCAGGTGATTGTCAATCAAGGCAGCTAAAAGGTTATGAGCAGTAGATACCGCATGAATATCACCGGTAAAATGCAGATTGATGTCCTCCATGGGTACAACCTGAGAATATCCGCCGCCAGCAGCTCCACCTTTAACCCCGAAGCTGGGTCCTAAAGAAGGTTCGCGTAGAGCTATGATAGCCGTCTTACCAACCCGGTTTAATGCCTGTCCTAAACCAACTGTAGTCGTAGTTTTTCCTTCCCCAGCCGGAGTAGGATTGATAGCAGTAACCAGAATTAATTTTCCACAAGGTTTGTCCTTTACTCTTTCCCAAACATCCAGAGAAACTTTGGCTTTATATTTGCCATAAAGTTCTAAATCATCCTCAGTAAGGCCAATTTTTTTAGCCACCTCAACAATGGGGAGCATTTTAGCCTCTTGGGCAATTTGGATATCGCTCTTCATTAAAACTCCATCCTCCTTCATTTCATATTTATTTATTTTTAGGCATTAGCCTAAAAATCCGCTGTTTTTTAGGACTTCTACTGCTTTTTCATGATCTTCTTTGGCTACCAGGATTACAGGGCCTGTACAGCCCATTCCGCTTGAGGCATATATCTTATTCTTCCACAAGGCCTTTACCGCATCTTCCATTTCTAATATGTCAATTCCGCTTATCTGGCTTTCTACTACTTTTTCCGGCGGCTTCTCTACTTCTTCTTCTTTTTCTTTGGCTTCTTTGGCTACCTCTACTATCCAGCCGGCTCTCTCTGCTTTTTCTATCTCTTCTTCTTTTATCTTTAAGAATTTTCCTCTTACCATGGAGGCACAGTATTCTATCGCATTAGCTATTACCGGCGTCCCGGATGCTCTTGACAGTATATGGATTAATCTGTCAAATCCTTTCCCTACTCCCGGTCCGTATCCATAGCCTAAGGTCTCATAGCTTCCTCCGCTGTTATACGCACTG
>NZ_FQWY01000038.1 GCF_900129805.1 Thermosyntropha lipolytica DSM 11003 | reverse complement strand
AGAGGAACGGTAACCACCGGGAGAGTAGAGAGAGGAACAGTAAAAGTAGGGGACGAAGTAGAGATAGTAGGGTTAAGAGAAGAGACCAAGAAGACGGTATGTACCGGAGTAGAGATGTTCAGGAAGCTGCTTGATTTTGCTCAGGCAGGAGACAACATAGGGACCTTATTAAGAGGTGTGGACAGGAAAGAAGTAGAAAGAGGGATGGTTTTGGCCAAGCCTGGCAGCATAAAGCCGCACACCAAATTCAATGCTGAGGTATATGTATTAACCAAGGAAGAAGGGGGAAGACACACTCCGTTCTTCAGCGGATACAGGCCGCAGTTTTATTTCCGCACAACGGACGTAACCGGAGTAATTTCACTTCCTGAAGGTGTAGAGATGGTAATGCCGGGAGACAATGTGCAGATGACCATAGAACTTATCACCCCGATAGCTATAGAAGAAGGGTTAAGATTTGCTATAAGAGAAGGCGGAAGAACGGTAGGAGCCGGTGTAGTTACTTCTATAATTGAATAAGGATGAGAAAAAAGGAAAAAGCTTAGATACAGCAGGGCTTATTTCCCCTGCTGTATTTTGGTATGGGCATTCCCTTGACATATGATACAGCTTGTGCTAGAGTATTGTAGGATTTTTGTGCACGATACGGAGGTGGCAAAGATGAGAGTGGGAATAACTTTGGCTTGCACAGAGTGCAAACAGCGCAATTATACTACCACCAAGAATAAGAAAAAACATACCGAAAGGCTTGAAGTTAGGAAATACTGCAAATTCTGTAATGCCCATACTTTGCATCGGGAAATTAAGTAATATTATTGGGGATGTGAATAAACTTGGCTAAAGAGAATGTTCCTGTTAAAAAAGAAGAAAACCGTCTGGCGCAAAAAATAAACAGTGCCAAAGAATATTTGCTAAGTTCTTATAATGAACTTAAGAAAGTGCACTGGCCTAACCGTACCCAGCTGATTGGGTATACGGGAGTAGTTCTTTTTACTGTTTTGCTGGTGGGCTTAATTATATGGCTTTTCGATTCCGGGCTTTCTTTTGTACTGGAAAAGCTTTTTAAGGCCATGGCATAATATGAGGAGGTGCCCCCCATTACTGCTGACAAGGAATTGGAACAGAAAAAATCCAGGTCCTCCAAGGAAGAAGTTATAGACCTTGACTCTTTTAAGGGAGAATGGTATGTAGTCCATACTTATTCGGGTTATGAAAATAAGATTAAAATCGACCTGGCCAAAAGAGTAGAAACCATGCATATGCAGGACAAGATCTTCGGGGTTTTAGTTCCTGAGGAACAGGAGATAGAATATAAAGGTGGCAAAAAGAAAGTAACGAGTAAAAGGGTTTTCCCCGGCTATGTCCTGGTAAATATGATTATGGATGAAGATTCATGGTATGTAGTAAGGCATACGCCGGGCGTTACAGGATTTGTTGGTACAGGTAATAAACCGGTTCCTTTGCAGCCAGAGGAAGTGGAGAAAATACTTAAGAGAATGGGGCTTTTAGAAGCCAAGGCCAGATTATAGATGTAAATGTAGGGGAAAACGTAAAAGTAAAAAGTGGACCTTTTGCTAATTTTGAGGGAATAGTCACAGAACTGCTGCCTGATCGCGGCAAGGTAAAGGTAACAATTTCCATGTTCGGCAGGGAAACCCCTGTGGAGCTGGATTATGAACAAATAGAGAAAATCTAGTTGATGAGGAGGTGGAACGATGGCTAAGAAAGTTATAGGCAAGGTATCACTGCAGCTTCCTGCTGGTAAGGCAACACCTGCACCTCCTGTTGGACCAGCCTTGGGTCAATATGGGGTTAATATCATGGGGTTTTGCAAGGAGTACAATGCCAGAACTGCTCAACAGGCAGGTTTTATTATTCCGGTAGACATTACTATATATGAAGACCGCTCCTTTACCTTTGTAACCAAATCACCGCCAGCATCAGACCTGCTAAAGAAGGCAGCCAATGTAGAAAAAGGTTCTGGAGTGCCCAATAAAAACAAAGTAGGTAAGGTAACCAGAGCTAAGCTGATTGAGATTGCTCAAACCAAGAAAGAGGATCTCAATGCCAAAGATCTCGAGGCTGCGGTAAGGATGATTGAGGGGACTGCCCGTAGCATGGGCATTGAAGTAGTTGATTAAATGGTTAGTGATGATGTGGGAGGAAAGGTCCGATTTAACCACAAGGAGGAATAAAAATGAAAAGAGGAAAAAAATACCAGGAAGCTTTATCCAAGATCGAACGCGGTAAACTTTATGATCCCGTGGAAGCTTTAAGACTGGTTAAAGAACTTGCGCATGCTAAATTTGATGAAACCGTGGAAGTGCATGTTAAACTGGGAGTTGATCCCCGACATGCTGATCAACAGGTTAGAGGTACTGTTGCCCTGCCGCATGGAACTGGTAAAACCCGCCGGGTATTAGTTTTTGCTAAAGGCGAAAAAGCTAAAGAGGCGGAAGCGGCTGGTGCTGATTATGTGGGAGCTGAAGAACTGGTAGAAAAGATCCAGGGTGGATGGTTTGATTTCGATGTCGCCGTAGCTACCCCTGACATGATGGGGATGGTAGGTAAATTAGGTAAAATATTAGGGCCCCGGGGGTTAATGCCGAACCCCAAATCAGGGACGGTAACTATGGATATAGCTCGTACTATAAATGAGCTTAAAGCAGGAAGAATTGAGTATCGCGTAGATAAAACAGCGATTGTGCATGTTCCGATTGGCAAGGTTTCTTTTGAATTAGAAAAATTAGTAGAAAATCTCAATGCTTTTGCCGAAGCTTTGATAAAAGCTAAACCAGCTGCTGCCAAAGGGCAGTATATACGTTCAGTAACTGTTTGTTCCACTATGGGGCCGGGTATAAAAATTAGCCCTCTTGCATTTACGGCAGCAAACAAGTAAACTTAATAAAGTGAATAAAATTGAAAAATAATAACTGTAGATAGTCGGTGGCCAAAGGCCTTAATGAACTGGTAAAAGTTCGCCTGCTGAGGTTATGGAATATGAGTGCCATCTTTTGGTTGCTAAAGGATGGTTTACATGCCTCTGCACTATCTGCAGAGGCATTTTCCATATATAAAGGTTTTAAAAAAGGGGGTGAATCGAGTGCCCAAGATTGAAGAAAAACAAAAAATCGTAAAAGCGATTGAAGAAGATATCAAAGAATCCACCCTGGTGGTCTTCACCGATTTTAGAGGACTTACGGTGGAAGAAATGACCAATTTGCGCGTTAAGCTCAGAATACCGGGGGTAAAATACAAGGTTTTGAAAAATACCATGATCCGATTTGCTTTGCGCAATTTAGGTCATGAAGATATAGCCGAGCAGATTGAAGGCCCTAATGCGGTTCTTTTCAGCAAAGATGACCCGGTTACTCCAGCTAAGGTGTTGTTTGATTTTATCAAAGAGACGAAAAAGCTGGAAGTAAAGGGTGGAATACTGGAAGGCAAGCTGGTAACTGCTGATAAAGTAAAGGCTTTGGCTGATCTGCCCCCGAGAGAAGTGCTGGTGGCTCAGGTGCTTGGCACTATGCAGGCACCCATTCAAGGTTTGGTCACGGTGCTTAATGCCAATATCGCTGGTTTGGTAAGAGCTTTGGATCAAATAAGAGAACAAAAGGCTGCTAGTTAATCTGTTTGGTTCCGCATTTGGTGCTGATAAAAAATAATTTAATTTTAATGAGAATTAAAGGGAGGTTATTAAGTAATGAGTAAAGTACAAGAAGTTATTGATATTATCAAAGGTTTAACTGTTCTGGAGCTTTCTGAACTGGTAAAAGCTTTAGAAGAAGAGTTTGGTGTTAGTGCTGCTGCTCCTGTGGCAGTTGCAGCTATGCCGGCAGCTGGTGCTGCTGCTCCTGCTGAAGCTGCGGAAGAAAAGACTGAGTTTGATGTAATCCTGACTTCAGCTGGTGACAAGAAAGTTAATGTTATCAAGGTAGTTCGCGAAATAACCGGTTTAGGCTTAAAAGAAGCCAAGGACCTGGTTGACAGCGCTCCGAAACCGATTAAGGAAAAAGTATCTAAACAGGAAGCTGAAGAAATCAAGGCTAAGATTCAAGAAGCTGGCGGTTCTGTGGAAATTAAATAACCTGGTTGCTAAAAAAGCGGCTTCGGCCGCTTTTTTTACATAGTAGTGGGTATTGACTTTTTATCTCTGGTGTATATAATATATTATCGAATATGGTGTAGACCTAATAATAAGGCATATTAGAAAACCTTATCTTCTTTTTGGGCTTAGCTAGTCAGAAAGGGGGTAGGGTTTGTTTATTGTAGAAGAAGGACATGCCGCTCATTTAGAGAGTGATTATCATATCCATTCTTCTTTTTCCGCCGATTCTAATTCAGGATTAGAGCTTATCTGTTTTACTGCCCTTCGTTCTGGTATCAGGGAAATTGGAATCACTGATCATCTTTCTTTTAATCCCCATGACCCTAATTTCGGCTTACTTAACCAATCAGTTTCTAGTTATATAAGAGAAATAGAAAAGCAGAGAAAGAGGTTTGCACCGCGGTTAAATATACTAACCGGGGTGGAAATTGATTATGCCTGGGAGAAGGAAAAAGAAATAGCAAGTTTTTTGTCGGCTTATAGTTTTGATTATCATCTGTTTTCTATCCACCATATTGATGGCATTTCCCTTATGGATAGATGTTTTTATGAGAAATATGCCCCCGAAGAGGGGATTAAAAAGTATATAGATGCTTTAAAGTATGCTGTTTTGTTTCCCTATACGCAAATAATTGCCCATATTGATTGGATAAAGAGGGGATGGCAAAAATATTGGCTTGATTTTCCTTATCATTCGGAAATCCTGTTGGATTTCGGCTTGGATGGGATTTTGAAAACCATGGCCGACAGGGGGATTATTTTGGAAATCAACACTTCAGGGTATCGGCGTGAGGGGGGAGAGGCTTTTCCCGCCTTCCCTGTTTTATGCTGTTATAGAGATGTAGGGGGTAAATACTGCATCCTTGGGTCAGATGCTCATCAGGCAGGGGAAATAGCTTACAGGTTTGCAGAGGCTCATAAAATGGCTGCTTACCTGGGGCTGCAGTTGATCACACCTGGCTATTTAAAAAAAGTTAACAACCAGGCTTTAAATAAATATTAATAAAAAGAGGAGGGATGCTGGTGGAAAACAAAAAAATACGAGTAGCTATTGCTGGTGTAGGTAATTGTGCAAGTGCTCTTTTACAGGGGATTGAGCTTTATTCCCGGGATGAGGAGTTGAAAAAAGATCCCATTGGTTTGATGCATTATGATCTGGGAGGCTACAAGCCTGAGGATATCGAGATAGTAGCTGCTTTTGATATTGATGCGCGCAAGGTAGGGAAACCTCTTAAGGAAGCTCTGTTTGCCAAACCTAATTGCACCAAGGTATTTTATCCTCATCTACCTGATTATCCGGTAACAGTGCAGATGGGACCGGTTTTAGATGGTTTCTCTGAACATATGAAAGATTATCCGGAAGATCAGACCTTTGTCCTGGCCGATGCTGAGCCAGTAGATGTGGTGCAGGTTTTAAAAGATAGCCGGGCAGAGATATTGATAAATTATTTACCGGTAGGCTCAGAAGAGGCAGCCCGGTTTTATGCTGATGCCTGCCTTAAGGCGGGAGTAGGCTTTATAAATGCTATGCCGGTTTTCATAGCTTCTGATCCCGAATGGGCAGAACGCTTTAGGAGAAGGGGTCTTCCTATTATAGGTGATGATGTGAAGTCCCAGGTAGGGGCTACTATTACCCACCGGGTTCTTACCAAGCTTTTTGAAGACCGGGGGGTTAAGATTACCAGGACTTATCAGCTGAATTTTGGAGGTAATACCGACTTTTTAAACATGCTTAACCGCAGCCGGCTTAAATCAAAGAAAAAATCAAAAACCCAGGCTGTGCAATCAGAAATGAAAATCCCTATGGTAGATAATGATATACACATAGGGCCTAGTGATTATGTGCCGTGGCTTAAAGATAACAAGGTATGTATGATACGGATGGAAGGTCTGGGGTTTGGTAAAGTACCTATGGAACTGGAACTGAGGCTTTCGGTAGAAGATTCCCCCAATAGCGCAGGGGTTATTATCGATGCTATCCGTTGCATGAAACTGGCATTAGATAGAAAGTTAAGCGGACCTCTTTATGAGATTTCTGCTTACACGATGAAATCGCCTCCTATACAATTTACTGATGCTGAGGCGAGAAAAATGGTAGAGGAATTTATTAGAGGTGAAGACTATAAACTAGATTTTACGCTGGCAGCCAGAACGATGGCAGGTGAAGCCGGGAAGTAATGAAAGCATTGGTCATTGCTGCAGGAGAAGGTAAGAGATTCAGGGAAAGGGGATATAAAGGGGTTAAGCCCCTTTATTCCCTTTTAGGGCTTTCTCTTTTGGAGAGAACGTTGCTTTCTTTGCGCGAGGCAGGGGTAAAGGAAGTAGTTGTAGTTTTAGGATATAGAGGTGAAGAGATAAAAGCGAAAATAGGAAGCGGGGACAAATGGGGTATTAAGGTTGATTATGTAGTAAATGAGAGATGGTTTTTAGGAAATGGGATATCAGTGCTGAGTGCCCGGGAATTTTTCCAAAATGAAGAATCTTTTCTTCTTACTATGGCTGATCATATTTGGGACCTGCAAGCCTTAACCAGGATAGCGGAACTAAAGCCGAACCCTGGGGAAGTATATGTAGGGGCTGATTATAAGCTGGAGGAGATAGTTGATTTAGAAGAAGCGACCAGGTTGCAGGTAGAAGGGATAAAAATAAGGAGAATAGGAAAAGGCTTAAAAGACTTTAATGCCGTTGACTGCGGGGTTTTTCATGCTACCCCTTATATATTTGAAATATTGGCGAAGGCAGAAAAAGAAGGCAAGTACACGCTAAGTGAAGCCTTGCAGATAATGGCCGAAGAAGGAAATCTCCTGGCTGCTGACATTGGAGAAAGCTGGTGGATAGATGTTGATACTCCGGAAGAAGCAATAAGGGCGGAGCAGATTTTGCTTAAGTTTTTGCCGGCGCCTAAAGATGGCTTGATTGCCCGCTATATTAACAGGCGGTTTTCGCTTTTTTTGACTCGCTGGCTGGCGCGTACAGATATTCATCCTAACCAGATATCGCTTATCAGCTTTATTTTATGTTTAGGAGGAGCTTTTCTTTTTGGGCTAGGTTTAAGCCCGGCAGGAGGGATTTTAGCCCAGCTAGCTTCTATTGTCGATGGAGTAGATGGAGAGATAGCCAGGCTTAAATTTTTGCGTTCCGCCTGGGGAGAGTTTTTAGATGCGATGCTTGACCGTTACGGGGATGGCATCCTTATTATAGGCATGGCTTTAGGTGCTTATGATGGTAATAATGGGCAGACAGTGTTTTGCTGGTTGAGTTTAGCCCTTTTAGGTGCTCCTATGTCTATGTTAATTAAGGAAAAATTCAGGAATATTTGGGGGCAGCTATATTTGCCGGAGAAAGAAGGTATATGGGCTAATCTGTTACTGGGTAACAGGGATGGCAGGCTTTTTGTGATTATGCTGGCAGGGATTTTTCACTCTCCTCTGTGGGGGTTAGCTATTTTAGCCATTACTTCTCATCTGCTTACCTTTATAAGGATAGTCAATATAAGAAAGTTTTGCCCTGCAGATGGAGATATAAATTAAAGATTTAAGCGGCTCCGGCCGCTTTTTTTATGTAAAATTTTACTTTTACATTTATCTTCTGGTATAATTCTAAAAGCAGCGCGACTAATAAGAAAAGAGGGATGGGAAAAATGGGCAAGGAGTATAGGTGGGGGATTTTTTTGCTCTTTTTATGGACCCTTATTTTTTTCCCCGGACAGGTAGAAGCAAGGGGGAGTGAGGTAGAGGTAAGCCTGATCTTACGCGATGATAAAAAAATAGTAGAAAAAGTGGTGATAAAAGAACCCTGGCCGGAAGCAGGTTTATGGTATGATAACCAATTTACATTGAGTGATGGTAAGCTTATCGGGGAAAGAAAAGCGGAGAATTGGGAAGAGTATAATGCCTTAATGGGAAGTTTCCCCCTGGAAGTTCAGGTTAAAAATCGTATTTTATGGGATAATTATATAATAAGGAGTAATTATGGGAAAAATAAACTGGTAGATGACTTAACTCTACATGCTGATAAGGTAGTTTTTTCCTTACAAATACCGGGGATTATAAAAGAAGCTTCTGCTTCCACGAAAGAAGGGAACAGACTGGTTTGGGTTATTTCTTCTGATGAGAGGCCGGACATTTATGTGAGGGCTGTGGTGATAGATGGCTTTAGGCTGGCTTTGTTTATCCTGGGTATAGGTATTTTGCTGGCATTTGGTTATTTCATAAGTGCAGTGCTTAAGGTAAACAAGATAATAGAAGAGGAATACAGCCTTAATATGCCGGAAACAGCTGAAAACGAAGAAAAAAACCAGGAATAAAGGAAAAAGCACAAAATTTTGCCCGGGCAGGGGATTTTAATTTAATTTCTTGACTTGACATTATTGTTGTGATAAAATCAATAATTGCCATTGTATTAAGTAAAGAAGGTTTTGGCAACTAGCAGGGCTTAAAAGCGAGGTTTAGCATAACCTTGCTTTTCACACGTTTTGGAATAATTAAAAGGGGTGATTTTGCATTGGCCCATATGCAAAAGTTCGGCAGGGTAGAGAGGCTTAGTTATTCCCGCATTCCGGAAGTAATTGAATTACCCAACCTTATTGAAGTTCAGCTTAAATCATACAAGTGGTTTTTAGAGCAAGGCTTGAGGGAAGCACTGGAGGAAGTGTTTCCTATTACTGATTTTGCGGGCAATTTTGAGCTTGACTTTTTAGACTATACCTTGGGAGAACCCAAGTATTCAGTTAATGAATGTAAAGAAAGAGATGTCAGCTATCAGGCTCCTTTGAAGCTAAAGGTCAGGCTGACCGAAAAAAGTACAGGGGAGATTAAGGAATCAGAAGTGTATATGGGCGATCTGCCACTGATGACGGAGAGAGGCACCTTTATAATAAATGGTGCGGAAAGGGTGGTAGTAAGTCAGCTGGTAAAATCACCCGGGGTGTATTTTAGTGATCGTGTAGATGTGGCAGGCAATGTTTTATATGGTGCCACTATTATTCCTAATCGCGGAGCATGGTTTGAACTGGAGATGGACAGTTCTGGAGCTATATATGCCAGAATTGATAAAAATAGAAAATTAGTAGTAACTGCCTTTTTGCGGGCTTTGGGCTATGAAACGAATGAAGATATATTAGCATTATACGATAATGACGAAGCTATCAAAAAGACTTTGGACAAGGATAATACCACCAGTAAACGTGAAGCTTTGATTGAGTTTTATCGCAGGCTGAGGCCGGGAGAAATGGCAACTGAGGATGCAGCCGAAACCTTACTCCATAATCTGTTTTTTGACCCGCGCCGTTATGATTTAGCTCATGTAGGAAGATATAAGATAAATAAAAAATTGGGCCTTGATATTCCTGCTGATGTAAGGCATCTAACCAAAGAAGATATCATAGAGACTATACGTTATCTTATCGGGCTTATAAATGGACAAGGCAAAACCGATATTATAGATCATCTGGGAAACAGACGCTTGCGTTCGATTGGAGAGCTTTTGCAGAACCAGTTCCGTACCGGTTTGGTGCGTATGGAACGCGTAGTGCGCGAGCGCATGAGTTTGCATGACATAGAAAATTTAACCCCGCAAGTGCTCATTAATATAAGGCCTATAAGTGCTGCGGTGAAAGAATTTTTCGGCAGTTCCCAATTATCCCAGTTTATGGATCAAACTAATCCTTTGGCCGAGCTTACGCATAAAAGGCGTTTAAGTGCGCTGGGGCCGGGAGGGCTCACCCGCGAAAGGGCTGGTTTCCAGGTACGCGATGTTCACCATTCGCACTATGGACGCATTTGTCCTATAGAAACGCCGGAAGGACCTAACATAGGGCTTATCGGATCACTTGCTACCTATAGCCGGGTCAACCAGTTTGGTTTCATCGAAACCCCTTACCGCAAGGTAGATAAGGAAAATAAAAGGGTTTTGGATGAAATCGTATACCTTTCGGCTGATGAAGAAGAAAATTACACCATTGCTCAGGCTAACAGCCCGGTAGATGAAAATGGCTATTTTATTGGGGAACGTATAGAAGCGCGTAGAGGCGAAGAAATTGTGGAGGTAAGCCCTTCGCAGGTAGATTATATGGACGTTTCTCCCAAACAGGTATTCAGTGTGGCTACTTCTCTTATTCCCTTTTTGGAAAATGACGATGCTAACCGTGCTTTGATGGGGGCTAACATGCAGAGGCAGGCAGTTCCCCTTATTAAGACCGAAAGGCCGATTGTAGGCACCGGGCTCGAATATAAGGCAGCTAAAGATTCGGGAGCCGTGGTGGTATGCAAGCGGAGCGGAGTAGTAAAGAGTGTAAGTGCCAACCGGATTGTTATCCAGACTGATGACGGCAAATTAGATACTTATGAATTGCTTAAGTTTATGCGCTCGAACCAGGGAACTTGCTATAATCAGCGGCCTATTGTAGAAGTGGGAGAAAGGGTAGAGGCGGACACGATTATAGCTGATGGACCTAGTACCGACCAGGGAGAGCTGGCTCTGGGTAAAAATGTCCTGGTGGCTTTTATGCCCTGGGAAGGATATAACTATGAAGATGCTATTTTGCTTTCGGAACGCCTGGTAAGAGAAGATGTGTTTACCTCTATCCATATCGAAGAGTACGAATGTGAGGCCCGGGATACTAAATTGGGGCCGGAAGAGATAACGCGCGATATTCCCAATGTATCAGAAGATATGCTGAAGAATCTTGATGAACATGGGATTATAAGGGTAGGGGCGGAAGTAAGGCCTGATGATATCCTGGTGGGTAAAGTAACCCCGAAAGGGGAGACAGAGTTAACCCCAGAAGAAAGGCTTTTAAGAGCTATATTTGGTGAAAAGGCGAGAGAAGTTAGAGATTCTTCACTTAGGGTGCCGCATGGGGAATCAGGCAAGGTGGTAGCGGTTAAAAAGTTTTCGCGGGAAAACGGAGATGAGCTTCCACCAGGTGTAAATCAGCTGGTAAGGGTTTATGTGGCTCAGAAACGCAAAATATCTGAAGGAGACAAGATGGCAGGGCGCCATGGGAATAAAGGGGTTATATCTAGGATAATGCCGATAGAGGATATGCCTTTCCTGGCTGATGGAACGCCGATTGATATTGTATTAAATCCCCTAGGAGTTCCTTCCCGTATGAACATAGGGCAGATTTTGGAATGTCATATGGGATGGGCTGCTAAGGAGCTGGGTCTGCACATTGCCACTCCTGTATTTGATGGGGCTACGGAAGAAGATATTTTTGCTAAACTTAAGGAAGCAGGACTTCCGGAAACCGGGAAAACGATACTTTATGATGGACGTACAGGAGAACCTTTTGATAACCCGGTAACGGTAGGGGTTCTCTATATGTTAAAACTTGCTCATCTGGTTGATGATAAGATACATGCTAGATCTATTGGACCTTATTCTCTGGTTACCCAGCAGCCTTTGGGTGGAAAAGCCCAATTTGGCGGCCAGCGCTTTGGAGAAATGGAAGTTTGGGCTTTAGAAGCTTATGGAGCTGCTTATACTTTACAGGAGATATTAACCGTAAAATCAGATGATGTAGTAGGAAGGCTCAAGACTTATGAAGCTATAGTAAAAGGGGAAAACATACCTGAGCCTGGAGTTCCGGAAGGGTTTAAAGTGCTCATAAAAGAACTGCAAAGTTTGGCTCTGGATGTTAGAGTTTTAGCAGGAGATGACCAGGAAGTTGAAATAAAAGGAGCCGATTATGAAGCTATGGAACGCGATAGGGCTCAGGAGCTGGGGATTGAGTTGCCCTTGTCTATAGCTACTGTAAATCAGAGGGTCGAGGAAGATAGGGGAGAAGATGATGAAGAAGATCTGGAAGATATTGATGAATTAGATATTGTTCGTGATCTGGAAGATGTAGATGAAGATTTAGACTTTGAGGATGATGGATTTTAGATAAATAGACTCTCAAGGAAGAAGGGCCATAATCTTCTGGAAGGGAGAGACTAATTTGTTGGATGTTAATAATTTCGAACGCATAAAAATATCTCTGGCATCTCCGGAACAGATTCGTTCCTGGAGCAGTGGAGAAGTAAAAAAACCTGAAACCATAAATTATCGTACTTTAAGGCCGGAAAAAGAAGGGCTGTTTTGTGAAAAAATATTTGGGCCAGTTAAAGACTGGGAATGCCATTGTGGGAAATATAAGAGGGTACGGCATAAAGGCATAGTTTGTGACAGATGTGGGGTAGAAGTAACAACTTCTAAAGTGCGGCGCGAAAGAATGGGACATATTGAGCTGGCTGCCCCGGTATGCCATATATGGTATTTAAAAGGTATTCCCAGCCGTATAGGGCTTCTTCTTGATATTTCGCCTAAAGTTTTAGAAAAAGTAATCTATTTTGTAAATTATATCGTCATAGATCCAGGTGATACACCGCTTATAAAATATCAGCTGTTAAATGAAAAAGAATACCGGGAATACAGGGAAAAATATGGGAACAGTTTCCGGGCCGGCATGGGAGCCGAAGCAGTCAAGATTCTTCTGCAGGAGGTGGATCTGGAAAAGCTGTCCCGGGAGCTGAAAGAAGAGATTGCCAACAGTACCGGGCAGAGAAAATCCCGGGCCATAAAAAGACTGGAAGTGGTGGAAGCATTTCGCCTGTCGGGTAATAAACCGGAATGGATGATTCTGGATGTGCTGCCAGTAATACCTCCGGAATTACGGCCTATGGTACAGCTGGATGGTGGGCGTTTTGCTACTTCGGACCTTAATGACCTGTACCGCCGGGTTATAAACCGCAATAACCGTTTAAAGAGGCTAATGGATTTAGGGGCTCCGGATATAATTGTGCGCAATGAGAAAAGGATGCTGCAGGAAGCTGTTGATGCTCTTATTGATAATGGAAGAAGAGGAAGGCCGGTAGTCGGACCTGGTAATCGTCCCCTAAAATCCCTGAGTGACATGCTGAAAGGGAAGCAGGGGCGGTTCCGCCAGAATCTGCTGGGTAAGCGTGTTGACTACTCAGGACGTTCCGTTATAGTAGTAGGGCCCAAACTTAAGATGCATCAGTGTGGACTCCCTAAAGAGATGGCCCTGGAGCTTTTTAAGCCCTTTGTAATGAAAAAACTGGTTGATAAAGGTTTGGCTTCTAATATAAAAAGTGCCAAAAAGATGGTGGAAAGAGGCCGGGATGAGGTATGGGATATACTGGAAGATGTTATTAAAGAACATCCTGTGCTTTTGAACCGCGCTCCTACTCTGCACCGACTGGGAATTCAGGCTTTTGAGCCTATTCTGGTAGAAGGAAGAGCTATTCAGCTTCATCCGTTGGTATGTACGGCTTACAATGCTGACTTTGACGGGGACCAGATGGCGGTACATGTGCCGTTATCAGCTGAAGCGCAAACCGAAGCCCGGCTTTTGATGCTAGCTACCAACAATATTTTAAATCCCAAGGATGGGAAGCCGGTAGTTACTCCTACTCAGGATATGGTTATAGGTATATACTACCTTACTTATATGAGCCAGGAAGAGTGGGCAAGAGAAAATCCTCGCGCCTTCAGCTCACCTGAAGAGGCCCAGATGGCTTATGAAGCCGGAATTATAAAGCTGCATGAAAAAATAAAGGTGCGCATGAAACTTCCCGTCAAAACCGGAAAGGAATTCCTTAAAGATCCTGCTCCGGCATATAAAGAGCAGATTATTGAAACCTCGGTGGGAAGAGTCATATTTAATGAGATTATTCCTGATAGTCTTGGATATTACAATGAAATTATTGACAAGAAAAAATTGGGCAATATTGTTTATGACTGCTATCGTCTGGAAGGCAATGCGAAGACGGCCATTATGCTGGATGGCATTAAAGAACTGGGGTATAAGTTTAGCACCCGGGCCGGAATTAGTGTGGGCTTGATTGATTTTAAAACTCCGGAAGCCAAGGCCGAGATAATTGCTGCTGCGGATAGAGAAGTAGACTCTATTCAGCATGATTATATGATGGGGCTTATAACCGAAGAAGAAAGACATAACCAGATTGTAGAAATCTGGACCAAGGCTACGGACGAAGTAACCGAAGCTTTAAAGAATTCGCTTCCCGAAGATAACCCGGTATATATGATGGCCATATCCGGAGCTCGTGGTAATATGCAGCAGATTAGGCAGCTGGCAGGTATGCGCGGGCTTATGGCTGACCCTTCGGGTAAGATCATAGACTTGCCTATTAAGGCTAACTTCCGTGAGGGGCTTACCGTTCTGGAATACTTTATATCTACACATGGAGCGAGAAAAGGATTGGCTGACACGGCATTGAGAACTGCCGACTCGGGATATCTTACCCGGCGTCTGGTAGATGTATCTCAGGATGTAATTGTGCGGGAAGCTGACTGTGGAACTTTAGAAGGGGTATGGGTAGAAAAAATAACCGAAGGCTCCCAGCTTATAGAGCCTTTACATCAGCGCATAATAGGCAGAGTATCGGTAGATACCATAGTGCATCCCGAGACAGGTGAGGTTTTAGTTGAAGAAAACACGGTAATAGATGACGAAGCCGGTTATGCTATAGAAAAAGCTGGTATTGAAAGGGTAAAAATAAGGTCTGTACTTACCTGTAAAACTAAACACGGAGTATGCCAGAAATGTTACGGCCGCAATCTGGCTACCGGTTATGATGTGGAAATAGGAGAAGCCGTAGGAACTCTGGCCGCTCAGTCTATAGGTGAGCCAGGAACTCAGCTTACCATGCGCACTTTCCACACCGGTGGTATTGCCGGAGAAGATATTACCCGTGGTTTGCCGCGTGTTGAAGAGTTATTTGAAGTACGCAAGCCCAAAGGACAGGCATTAGTAACCGAAGTCAGCGGACGGGTACATTTTGTGGAAAATAAAGGCAAGAGGGAAGTCCAGATCCTGGGCGACCAGGGTGAGGTTTTAGCCAGCTATCCAGTACATTATGGTTCCCGGCTTAAAGTAGGAGAAGGCGACTATGTTGAAATAGGGGATGCTTTGACCGAAGGACCTTTAAATCCGCATGATATTTTGCATACCAAGGGGTTACAGGCCGTGCAGCAATATCTGCTGCAGGAAGTACAAAAGGTTTACCGTTCGCAGGGTGTGGATATAAATGACAAGCACATTGAAATAATGATCCGCCAGATGTTAAAGAAAGTGCGGATAGAGGATGCAGGAGATACTAATCTGCTGCCAGGTTCTTTTGTGGATATTGCTACTTTTGAAGAAGAAAACCTGCGCGTAATCAGGGAAAATAAGCTGCCGGCGGTATGCAGTCCCATGCTCTTAGGTATTACCAAGGCTTCACTTAATACCGAATCTTTCCTGTCGGCTGCTTCTTTCCAGGAAACTACTAAAGTTTTAACCGAAGCAGCTATAAAAGGAAAAGTGGATACCCTTATTGGCCTTAAGGAAAATGTTATAATAGGTAAGCTTATACCGGCCGGAACCGGGTATCCTATTTACAAAAAAGTAAATATTTGTGAAAACAAGCCTCTGTCTGATGAAAATGCCGGCAGGGAGGCGGGGGAACAATAGTAGCTGTTATTTAAGAAGCGAAATAAAATATTTGACTTTAGAAGGAGCCAAGTGCTAAAATATCTAAGTGCGTGGCAAGTAAACTCTATAGGCTTGGATCTAATCAAGCGAGGAGGGTTAAGGATTGCCATTAGCAGAACTTAAAAATGCGCCCAAGGTAATAGGAACCAAGCAGGTTAAGAAAGCTATTGCCAAGGGAAATGCCAGAAAAGTTTATATTGCCTGTGATGCTGAACCGCATATTACTGAACCTATAAAGGCGGCATGCCTGGAAAAGAATATTGAGATAGAGATGGTAGAGAGTATGGAAATATTAGGCCATACCTGTGGTATTGATGTAGGTTCAGCCGCAGTAGCTATAATCAATGAATAAGCCGGGGAAGGAGGTGCAAAGATGCCGACTATAAATCAACTGGTAAGGAAAGGACGTTCCAAGGTAAAAAGAAAATCAACTGCACCAGCCCTCAAAAGCTGTCCGCAGAAGAGAGGGGTATGTACCCGTGTTTATACTACAACCCCTAAGAAGCCTAACTCTGCTTTGCGCAAAGTAGCCAGGGTAAGACTTACCAATGGAATCGAAGTTACTGCCTATATTCCTGGTATTGGGCACAATCTGCAGGAACACTCGGTAGTCCTGATTAGAGGTGGCAGGGTAAAGGATTTGCCAGGGGTAAGATATCATATAATCAGAGGAACTTTGGATGCAGCCGGGGTACAGAATCGTGCCCAGGGAAGATCTAAATATGGTACTAAGAGACCTAAACAGAAGAAATAGGAAGGAGGCTCGGCATGCCTAGAAAAGGGCCGGTTCCCAAAAGAGATGTTCTGCCTGACCCGATTTATGGCAGCAAAGTGTTTACCAAACTGGTCAATCAGGTTATGTGGGATGGTAAAAAGAGTCTGGCGGAAAAGATATGTTATGGGGCATTTGATATTATAGCCCAGAAAACAGGGAGAAACCCGATGGAAGTTTTTGAAGAGGCTATGAAAAATGTTATGCCCGTAGTAGAAGTAAGGCCCAGACGTGTGGGGGGAGCTAACTATCAGGTTCCGGTAGAAGTAAGACCGGAGCGGAGACAGACTCTGGCTATCAGATGGCTGGTAACCTTTGCCCGCAAACGGGGAGAAAAAACAATGATGCAGCGACTGGCTGCGGAAATAATGGATGCTGCCAATAACACAGGCGGAGCAGTTAAGAAAAAAGAAGATACCCATAAGATGGCCGAAGCAAACAAGGCTTTTGCCCATTATCGCTGGTAAAGGATAAGGCGAGGAGTGGTTTATGGTGCCTGACCATAGTAGGCTATCTGCCGTCAGAAACATAGGGATAATGGCACATATTGATGCCGGCAAGACAACTACTACGGAAAGAATACTTTATTATACAGGTAAAGTCCATAAAATGGGAGAAGTTGACAAAGGAACTGCTACCATGGATTGGATGACACAGGAGCAGGAGCGGGGTATTACTATTACTTCCGCTGCTACTACCTGCTGGTGGAAGGATCATGTCATTAACATTATCGACACGCCCGGACATGTGGACTTTACGGTGGAAGTAGAAAGGTCTTTGCGGGTGCTTGATGGCGCTATAGCTATATTTTGTGCGGTGGCTGGGGTACAGCCCCAATCAGAAACTGTCTGGCGGCAAGCTGATAAATACCACGTTCCTCGTATAGCATATATAAACAAGATGGACCGGATAGGAGCTGATTTTTTCCGGGTTGTGGATATGATGCGAAAAAATTTAGGCTGTGAACCTGTACCGGTCCAATTGCCTATAGGAGCTGAAGATTCTTTTGTCGGAGTAATTGATCTTATAAGATTAGTGGCTTACGTTTATGACCAGGATGAAACAGGTGAAACTTATACGATAAGAGAACTTACTGATGATGAAATGCTTTATGCAGAAGAGCACAGAAGTTTTCTTCTCGAAAAGCTGGCAGAGTATGATGATAATATTATGGTAAAATACCTGGAGGGGCAGGAAATTCTGCCCGAAGAGATTATAAGCTCTTTGCGCCGGGAAGTGATAGCTAACCATCTGGTTCCGGTTTTTTGTGGTTCGTCTTTCAAAAATAAAGGAGTCCAGATGCTGCTTGATGGAGTGGTCAATTATCTTCCTTCGCCTTTAGATCTTCCTCCCGTTAGAGGCAAAAGCTTATCTACCGGGGAAGAGGTCGAATTTAAGGCAGACCCGGATGAAGCATTATGTGCACTGGCTTTTAAGGTTATGAGCGATCCTTATGTGGGCAAACTCACTTATTTGAGGATTTATGCCGGTACTTTAAAAACAGGGATGCAGGTTTTAAATGTAGGCAAGGGTCGCAAAGAGCGCATAACCAAAATATTAAGGATGCATGCTAACCATAGAGAGGAAATGGATATCGCTTATGCCGGTGACATAATAGCCGGGGTAGGGTTAAAAGAAACGGTAACTGGAGATACCTTGTGTTTGGAAAGTAAAGCTGCACTGTTAGAGCCCATGAGCTTTCCTGAGCCGGTAATAGATGTAGCGATTGAACCTAAAACAAAAGCAGATCAGGATAAGATAAGTGAGAGTTTGGCCAGATTAGCCGAAGAAGATCCTACCTTTAGAACCCGAACTGATCCTGAGACCGGCCAAACCATAATATCAGGAATGGGAGAGCTCCATTTAGAGATTATTATTGACAGGCTTCTCAGAGAATTTAAGGTGAATGCTAATGTAGGCACTCCCCAGGTGGCATATAAGGAAACAGTAAAGAATAAGGCGCGTGGAGAATACAGGCTGGAAAAGCAGGTGGGGGGACGTGGGCAATTTGCTCATGTAGTTTTAGAGGTTGTCCCGCGTGAAGAAGGTAAAGGGAAAAATTTTGTTGATAAATCTTCCCCCGAAGTTATACCGCGCCAGTTTGTAGAACCAATAAAAGCCGGAATCATGGAAGCTTTACAAGCTGGTATACTGGCTGGTTATCCCGTTGATGATGTAGAAGTTGTGCTTCTGGGCGGTTCCTATGACGAAGAGGCTTCGAATGAGCAGGCCTTTAAGGTGGCGGCTATTATGGCGATAAAAGAGGTTTTGCAAAAAGCTGACCCCTGTTTATTAGAGCCGATTATGGAAATAGAAATAATCTGCCCGGAAGAGTATGTGGGTGATGTGATATCTGACCTCAATGCTAGACGCGGTAGGATACACAGTTTAGAAGAGGCTAAAGATGGGAAGATAATTAAAGGAACTGTGCCTCTGGCTGAGACTTTTGGTTATGCGACCAGTTTGCGGTCACTGAGCCAGGGCCGGGCTACATTTTCCATGCACATTAAAAATTACGCTGAAGTGCCTGAAGCTAAGAAAAGGGAAATTATCGCTAGAAGGTATGGATTGCCGATCTAGAAGTTTAATTTGATGTAAGCAGGAAAGAAAATTAGAAAGGAAAGGTGAGAACGAGATGGCAAAGGCAAAATTTGAGAGGACCAAGCCGCATGTTAACATTGGGACCATAGGGCACGTAGACCATGGCAAGACTACTTTAACTGCAGCCATAACCTATGTATTGTCCAAAGCTGGGAAGGCCCAGGCTACATCTTATGATGAAATCGACAAGGCGCCGGAAGAAAGAGAAAGAGGAATAACCATCAATACGGCACATGTAGAATATGAGACAGACAACCGGCACTATGCACATGTAGACTGTCCGGGACATGCTGACTATGTAAAGAACATGATAACTGGAGCTGCGCAGATGGACGGAGCCATACTGGTAGTAAGTGCCGCTGATGGTCCGATGCCGCAGACGAGAGAGCACATACTCCTGTCCCGTCAGGTGGGAGTACCGTATATAGTAGTATTTTTGAACAAGATAGACATGGTAGATGACGAAGAGCTTTTAGAGCTGGTAGAGATGGAAGTAAGAGAGCTGCTTAACGAATATGAATTTCCGGGAGACGATGTACCTGTAATCAGGGGATC
>NZ_FQWY01000014.1 GCF_900129805.1 Thermosyntropha lipolytica DSM 11003 | reverse complement strand
GTTTAAGTAGCCGCCCAATGGGTTGGAGTCGGGAAGGACTGCGAGCAATGGCTGAACTGCGAGCATACTTAAGTAGCGGCGGCAAGATCAGCCTGAAGCATTTAAAACAGGAACCAAAGAAAAGCTATAGCCTAGAAAAAGCTATGGCCTTAAAGGTCAGCAATACCTTTACCAGAACACGTGAACAATTAAATAATGTGCCCATATTAAGCAAAGGTAAAGTGATACCAATGTTTAAATGTTTGAAAGATATGCATAATGGAACATCTAATTTATAAACCAAAATAGAGTGGTCATTAATTTATAAATATCCTATAAAAAGTTGACACTATCGGATAGAGGCAGTTTATTGCAATTTCCTTTATTTTCTGGATATAATAATAGGGCAAATGTGAGGAGGTGTTTTTGTGCAGGCATTACTGGTATATGCCCATCCTAATCCTTTAAGTTTTAATGCAGCTATTGCCGCAGTAGTTAAGGAAGAGCTTCAGAAAAAAGGGGTTGAAGTCAAGGTAAAAGATCTCTATGCTATGAATTTTAATCCTGTACTTTCAAGGGAGGATTTTGAAGGCTTTCATACCGGGAATATTCCTGCAGATATAAAAAGGGAGCAGGAAGATGTGAAAAATGCTGACATAGTAATTTTGGTGGCACCGATATGGTGGTATTCAGTGCCGGCTATAATGCGGGGCTATATGGATCGGGTTTTCAGTGTAGGGTTTGCTTATGAGTATACGGAAAGCGGCCCTAGAGGGTTGCTTACAGGCAAAAAAGGGCTTGTTATTACTACTGCCGGTGCTGATGAAAATGCTGCTAAGGCTACCGGCCTGGATAAAGTAATAGATTGGGGGATTGCCCAGGCTCTGTTTGGTTTTTGTGGTTTTGCCGAGTACAAGAGCAAGATTTTCTATGCGGTAACAACCGTTAGTGATGAGGAAAGAAAAAATATGCTGAACGAAGTTAGACGGCTTATTCAGGAATTTGTTTGATACCTGAGCCGTCGAAGTGCAAACATTACTCCGGTAAGTAAAAAGCTTGCCGGAGTTTTTTGTTTGTGGTGTAGGTTCAATAAAGCGACTATAAAGTAACATTTTTCAGATTATTTGCTTATTATAAAATGTCAGAACCTATACTTAAAACTATAAATAAAGGAGGCCTTTATGGATGAGGCTTTCCCAGCTTCAAACCGGAGAGAGTGGAGTAATAAAGGAGGTAAGGTTAGAAGGGTTTGTTAGAAGGAGGCTTTTGGATTTAGGGTTTGTACCGGGAACCGCTGTTAAGAGTATACGCCAAGGACCAGGAGGAAGCCCAATTGTTTTTGAAGTACGTGATACGCTTATTGCCTTACGCGCCAAGGAGGCAGGTAAGATATTAATCGCCAAATAGCAGCAGGGAGGAGATGTTTCTATATGGATGCGGGGCATTTTTTTAAGGTTAGAAAAAGATTTAATATCCATCTTTCTTCCGCGGATGAGCCAGTAATAGCTTTAGCCGGTAATCCTAATACAGGTAAAAGCACTTTATTTAACAGCTTGACTGGTCTCAGACAGCATACCGGCAACTGGCCGGGGAAAACGGTTATTATAACCCAGGGTGAATATGCTTTTGCCGGGCGCACTTATAAAATCGTGGATTTACCTGGAACTTATTCGCTTTTGGCCCGTTCTTCTGATGAACTGGTTGCACGGGATTTTATCTGTTTTGCCTGTCCGGATGTTACGGTAGTAGTTGTGGATGCTACCTGTTTGGAAAGAAATCTCAACCTGGTTTTGCAGATACTAGAAATAACAGATAAGGTTATTGTTTGTGTAAATTTGATTGATGAAGCCGAAAGAAAATCTATATATGTAAATACCAAAGCTTTAGCGGAAGAACTAGGGGTTCCGGTGGTGGAGGCAGCAGCTAGAAAAGGGATAGGGATAGAAGAACTTAAATCATTAATCAGGGATATGGTAGAAGGTAAAATAAAGACTTCTCCCCGGGTGGTCAGATATGATGATGATTTAGAAGCCCTGCTGGATAGGATACAGGAAGAGATAAAGGCCTGGCCTGGCAGCCGGTTTATAAATCCGCGCTGGCTTGCTTTACGCGTTTTAGATGGTGATGAGAGTATCTGGGAAGGGATAAGAAAGTATTGGATGGAGGAAAGTGGTGTTCTTTTTATATGAATAATACGGTTTCTCATTTATACAAAATAGATATGGAAAAAGAAGGGCGAGAATATAGTGAGCTTATCCTGACTAATATTTATCAGCAGGCAGAAACTATAGCTCGCAAGGTAGTGGTAAAGGGTGGCCGCCAAAAGGATATAGACCATTTTATTGATGATATAGTAACTTCCAAATATTTGGGCATTCCTGTAATGCTTATCTTGTTGGCCCTGGTGTTTTTTATAACTATTGTCGGTGCCAATTATCCTTCTCTGGCTTTGTTTGCTTTCTTTAATTTTCTAGAAGATAAGATTACCCGTCTTCTTTTATTCTTGGGGTGCCCGGATTTTATTTATGGATTTTTGGTGCAGGGTGTTTATCGCTGTACTACTTGGGTAGTTGCCGTTATGCTGCCTCCCATGGCAATTTTTTTTCCTTTGTTTACTCTTTTGGAAGATGCAGGATATTTACCCCGGGTTGCTTTTAATCTGGATAGCATATTTAATAAGGTGGGAACTTGCGGTAAGCAGGCTCTTACCATGTGTATGGGATTTGGGTGTAATGCGGCGGGAGTAACTTCGTGCCGGATTATAGATTCTCCGCGGGAACGTATGATCGCTGTACTTACCAACAACTTTGTTCCCTGTAATGGCCGATTTCCGCTCTTCATTGCTTTATCTATAATTTTTTGGGGCGGAATGGGTATTTATAAAAATTTTATAGCTGCCTTCTGTGTAGCTTTCTTGGTATTAACAGGGATCTTAACTACTTTTTTTATATCATTTCTTTTAACAAAGACTTTACTTAAAGGAATGCCATCAAGTTTTGCTTTAGAGCTTCCACCATACCGTAAGCCTGTTTTAGGGCAGGTTATAGTAAGGTCAATTCTGGATAGGATTATTTTTGTTTTGATGAGGGCAGTAAAGGTTGCTGCCCCTGCCGGAGCATTAATTTGGCTTATGGCTAATACTATGGTGGGAGATGCAAGTCTTTTTAAGCATATGACCAATCTTCTTGATTTCCCGGCCAGGATTATAGGGATAGATGGGGTTATCTTGACTGCCTTTATTTTAGGATTGCCGGCTAATGAGCTGGTGCTTCCTCTGATGCTTATGGGCTATCTGGCAACCGGCACCATGATAGAAGTAGAAAGCCTTACGGCTTTAAAAAAAATACTGGTTGAACAGCAGGGATGGACGGCGGGAACAGCAGTTTGTGTGATGCTCTTTTCTCTTTTGCATTACCCCTGTGCTACTACTTTATGGACGGTAAAAAAAGAAACCGGAAGCCTGAAATGGGCGGTACTAGCTTTTATAATACCTCTGGTTGTGGCTATATGTGCATGTTTCATGGCAAAGCAAATGGCAAAGTTAATAGGCATATAAAACCCGGTTAAACATCAGCTGTTTAACCGGGCTAAATTTTCCTGAGGAACATAGCGTTTTATACATATGGTGTCCTCTTCCAGATAAGCTATTTCTGGATAATCTTTAGGGGTATAGTCAGCAGGGGCCCTAGAAAATTTATCGGCTATGCGTATTTGGCCTGGAGCCATTTGCAAAGCAAAAACGATGCTGTTTTTATCTCCGTAAAATCCTGCATGTACTATGCCTTCCAGTTTACCCAGGATAATTATATCCCGGGCAGCAATTATTTCCGCACTTTCATGTACATTGCCCCATACGATGACCGAGCCTTCAGAGAAGATTTTTTGTCCGCTTCTTATATTGCGGTATATTATAACATCCTGGCCGGCTCCTTTTTCTAAAGAGCTTGGATTATTGTTCAGCACCATACCGTAATCCAGACAAAGCTTTTGCAGTGCAGCTATTTCCTCATGGGAGAGGAAATTTAAGCCTTCCCCCCGGAATACTACTTTAGAGCCGGCAAACAAACGGGGATTAGATGAAAATTTTTGCGTAAGGAAACGGATATAATCCTCAAAGTTTCCGGGAAGGAAGTTGAATACCAGGTTGCCATTGATTCCTTTTATGCTGATCATATTCCGACCTTTACCTGCCTTTTAGAGGAATATTGATATCGAGGGCAGACTGCCTGCCTTCATGGACAATAGTTACTTCGGGTGTACCGTCTATTTCCACATGTTTTTTTATTACCTCTATTATTTCTTCTTTGAGCACTTCAATAAGATGGGTAGAAGTGCCGGTGCGGTCATGAGCCAGAACTATGCGCAGCCTTTCATTAGCCTTATCCCGGCTGGAGCTGTTTTCCCGCGCGTAAATTTTTTTAAGAAAATCTATCATGGCCGGTTCCTCCTTTAACTACCTTGAGAAAAGGGTTTTTATTCTACTCCAGAAGGAAGAATTTTCAGAGAAATCAGGGATTTCCACCTTCTCTCCAGCAATGCGGCGGGCTATGTTGTTAAAGGCGATAGCGGCTGCTGACTTTTCATTCAATATAATAGGTTCTCCTTTATTAGTGGATACCACCACATTTTTATCTTCCGGAACTACCCCTAGAAGCTCAATACACAGGTGTTCAAGCAGGTCTTCAATACTAAGCATATTTCCTGATTTTACCATATCCATGCGGATGCGGTTGATGATCAGTTTTATATCTTTGAATTGAGCAGATTCCAGCATTCCTATTATGCGATCAGCATCTCTTACGGCTGATACTTCCGGATTGGTAACTACGATAGCTTTATCAGCAGCACTGATGGCATTGCGGAATCCCTGCTCAATACCGGCAGGGCAATCTATGAAAATAAAGTGGAAATCTTTGCGCATCTCATCACACAGGGCTTTTACCTGTTCGGGTGTTATGTCATCTTTGTTGCGGGTTTGGGCAGCCGGCAGCATGTAAAGGTGGTTAAAACGTTTATCCTTAACTAAAGCCTGTTTTAAAGTACATTCTCCTTCAATAACCTGGACTATATCATATATGACTCGATTTTCCAGACCTAATATAAGATCCAGCTTTTTTAGTCCTATGTCAAGATCCATAACGGCTACCTTATATCCCATACGGGCAAGGGCGCAGCTGACATTGGCAACCGTAGTTGTTTTACCTACTCCACCTTTACCCGAAGTTACTACTATAACTTGACTTCCGTTATTTTCACTGTTGTTCATAACTGATGGCCCTCCCTGAGCGTTTATTTACCTGATTAAGATTCTATCCTTATTAATTTTAAATCATATTTAATTCAGAATAAACTGCTATTTATGGAAAATGGATGTATAAAGCTGGAACTTAAAAATAGACAGAAAACAAACATGAGCCCTTTACGGGCTCATGTGGAGAGGGAATGTGATGGAATTTATATTTATACTTGGGGGGTGAAGGTACTTTTATTATTACATGTTAAAACTGATTTTGCAATACTTTTTGTAATAATCTAAATATTAGAAATAGTTATTTAAAGATATTAATTAAATTTATGAGGAGCTGGGCAATACCTTTCCGGGGGGTTTTTTTAGTCCACCCAAGAATAGGTTTTTGAGCAAAGGCTTCATCGATTCCTTTTACGATTTCATCAACCGCGAGGGCAAAATGCTTATCTCTTTCTCTCACTACGACTGCCTCCTTTCTTTGACCCTATAGAATAATATAATGGAAATTAAAATCTGGCTAATAAACTTTTTTAATGACTCTGATTAATTTAACTTAATAAATTTTTATTGCCTTCTTCCAAAATCTCCGCCATTTCCATAAAGGCTGAACTTATATTGCCTTCCGGATAAAGCTTGGCTAACCGGCGATAAAGTTCAATTATATTATTCCTGGCTTTAAGACAGGTAGCCAAAACATCATCTTTGGTTTGAGTATGGAAGTATTTAGTTATATCAGGTGCCGGGAAAGAGGAAAAGCTTTTTTCGATTTCCTGCATCCAGGCAAAGAAATTTTCCAGATTTCTGGTTATAAGCAATTTAGTTTCCGACATAAGACCTGCAGGTAATTCATTATTTACGACTTCTCCCCGGAATTGATAAAATTTAGCAATTTCGCAGTTAAGGGCATATTTAAAATGGAAAGATAAAGCTTCTAAATCTTTTTCTTCCTGTTTTATAAAAAGGTCTAAAATCTTACGGCCACTTTCACTGTGGCATTGGGCTTTTAAGATAACGAGTACATGCAGGAACAGCTCGGACATGGTAATTCCTAGTCTGTATGTTTCACTGGTAGTTGCCGGGATTTTAAACTTGATTTTTTCTTCGTTTTTAGCTATTTCGTTCGGGATTAAAAGGGCGGTTGCGTTCATATTTTCGTCCTCCTTATTTATTTTTCCCCGCGGGGGAATTAATTTTTCTATTGTGATTGTACTATCTTTCACAAAGAATAGCAAGAGGTTTTTGTACCTTTTTTCACATGATTAATTTTATTTCCGCCATAATCTGTGTTTATGCCCCTAGGGGACAGTTTTAGGAGAACACAAGAGCATATGTGTACATGCGTGTGCATGATTAAAGTTAAAGCTTATTTCGAACTTTATTTTATTTGACTATCAAAAATCAATATGACATAATATTTAAAAAAGTAATATTTCTGCGGGAGGGGAAAATATGTTTTTGCTTAACCCTAAGAATTATCACCGGCCGTTTAAGGATGAGAAGACTAATGACATTTACCAGAAAACGATTGACTTTTTTGAAAATAAGGGCTTGGCCAGTATAAAGGAAGATGATCAGGATATAAGATGGTATGATGATTATCTTAATATGCTGAAGGAAACCCAGGCTTATGCTACTCTTTTGACTCCGGCCGGCTATGGTGATCCTGATGCCCGTTTTGATATGTACAGGATTGCCCAGTACAATGAACTGCTTGGTTTTTACGGACTTTCCTACCAGTATTGTTATCAGGTAAGTATATTAGGTTTAGGGCCTATCTGGCTGGGAGATAATGAAGAAGTCAAGAAAAAGACGGCTCAGCTTTTGAAAGAAGGCGGCATTTTTGCTTTTGGACTTTCGGAAAAAGAACATGGGGCTGACTTATATGCTACGGAGATGAAGCTCTATCCTAAGGGAGATGGGACTTATTCGGCGAAAGGAGAAAAATATTATATAGGAAATGGCAATAAAGCGGCTTTAGTTTCTACTTTTGGCAAATATGCAGATACTGATGAGTTTGTATTCTTTGCAGTAGAATCAAATCATCCTAATTATGAATGTGTGAAAAAAATTAATACTTCTGGCAACCGTCCGGCTTATGTTGCTGAATACCA
The DNA here is from genome assembly GCF_900129805.1 of Thermosyntropha lipolytica DSM 11003. GTDB lineage: Bacteria > Bacillota > Syntrophomonadia > Syntrophomonadales > Syntrophomonadaceae > Thermosyntropha > Thermosyntropha lipolytica. Next base: position 47,426 of record NZ_FQWY01000014.1, on the reverse strand, counting down.
CCTGCATGATTACCCTATCACCCCGAAGGAAATATTATCAAGCGGACAGAAAGCCTGGGATTCAGCTCTTAATACTGTTAATATCGGGAAATTCCAGCTTGGTTTTTGTTCAGTAGGTATTTGTACCCATGCTTTCTATGAAGCGATAAATCATGCCTATAACCGCTGGCTCTATGGTCATCGGGTAACTGATTTTCCGCATATTAAGAAGATCTTTACCGAATCTTTTGTACGCCTTATGGCTATGCGCCTTTTTGCTATGCGGGCTATTGACTATTTCCGTTCGGCTAATGATAATGACCGGCGTTATCTCCTTTACAACCCGATTCAGAAGATGAAGGTAACTACGGAAGGCATGAAGATTATAGATATGCTCTTAGATGCCATTGCGGCCAAAGGGTTTGAACAGGATACCTATTTCGAAATGGCCATAAGGGATATCGGCATGATTCCGCGCCTGGAAGGAACTACCCATGTTAATATGGGATTGGTAGTAAGATTTATGGAGAATTACCTTTTCAATAATATAGATCTGCCTGAAATTCCGGTTCGCGATGATATGACCAATGATGATTATATTTTGAATCAGAAGGCAGGAAGCCTTAAAACTGTCAAGTTTCCCGATTATAAACGTCCTTACAGCGGTATATCTACTCCGAATATCGAAGTATTTAAAGAACAGATTGAGCTTTTGCGTGCTTTCCTGGCTGATACGCCTCCGGATAAAGAACAGGCAGAAAATAAAGATTATATGCTGGCTTTAGGGGAAATATTTACTATGATTCCTTATGCCCAGCTTATCCTGGAAAATGCCAAGATTTATAATATACCCCAGGACATCGTAGATGAAATCTTTAACTTTATCGTACGGGATACTTCTCAATATGCTCTGCGGATGGTTTCCAGTCATCGCAATAGTGAAGCGCAAATAGCTAACCTTATGAAGATAATCAAGCTGCCGGTAAACAGTGATAATACTGATAAGGTATGGAAAGAACATGTACTATCACTGGTAGGAGCTTATAAAATGAATCCGTAATTAAAAAAAGGGGGGCTTTAAGCCTCCCTTTTTAGCAGGGCTTAAAATAATGAAAGCTGAATGGTTTCCTGGGGAGCAGATAAGGGGGAAGAAGGATTATTTGCGGTTTTTTCTGGCACCTTTGGGGTAGCTTTTATGTTTACCATTTCCGCATGCCAGATGGCCAGACGCTTAAGGCCTTGCAGGGTTTCGTGATTACCTGCTTTGGCTTTTTTTAATGCCCGTCTTAAAGTCTGATAGGAATGTTCCAGGTCAGCTTCGTTTACGGGGAAAGGAAAACCATCTTTGCCTCCGTGAGCAAATGAGTAGCGTACCGGGTCTTCAAAACTAGCCTTGATTCCATATGCTACTTCAGCTACCAGACATAATGCTCTTATTGTACCCGGGCCGGCTCCCGGGATAGCAAGGAGCTCTTCAAAAGTATGCGGGCTTTTTTCGTACACGGTTTGCAGTGATTTATTAAGGTATCTGGTATTAGGTATATAGTGGCAGAAAGGGAGTTTAAGCCTTATAAGATCTTTTTCTATAAGCTTAAGCTCCTTAAGGATTTTTTCTGGCTTGCTTTGGGCAAGTTCTGTGCTGGCGGTGCGTAAAGCGTAATTTTCTTTAGCCACCAGGTTTAAAGCCTGGTTTTTATGATTGCAGCAAATAGCGGTATGAGGTTCGTTGGTAAAATCTTTCAGGTTTAAGCTGAGCCAGTGATAGCGGCGGGCCTGTTTTGCATCTTCATTCATTCCCTGCTGGATTACTGCCCAGTTGCCTTCCTGGGTAAAAACAAAAAAATGGTGGTAGATTTGATAGCCGTCCTGAACAGCAGCATTATCAACTTTAGCTGCCATCTTGCTTGCATATATAAGGTTTTCAGGATTTATCTCTAAATGGTTTTTTTCGGCTATGGTGTTAATTTCCTGAGGGGTATTTACTGCTGTCTTACCTTTACCTCCGGCAAAGAAAATACCTGTCTTGGATGCTAAAGGGGACAATCCTTCTTTTATGGCTCCACATAGTGTGGTAGTAAGTCCGGAAGAGTGCCAGTCAAAGCCTACTACACAACCTAAAGCCTGAAACCAGTAGGGATGGGAAAGACGGTATAAAACTTCTTCTCTTCCTTTTTCTTCTAGAATTACTTCGATAATCGCAGCACTTAGTTTTTTCATGTGTTCAAAAAGCCAGGCCGGGCATTTGCCACTATGCAGGGGAAGATCAGCAGTACCGGTTTTCATCCTCGGTCTCCTTATTAACCTGAAGTTTATAACTTATTATAACTTAAAAAGACAATTTTCGGAACATAGGTTCTAATATTAAAAAAGGTTTTTCCAGAAATCCCGGTCGCTGAAAATGAAAAAACAGGCTAAAGCGGCCAGGATTCCACCTCCTAAAAGCAGAAGCAGAATTATTAGAGTGACAGATTCGCTGCTGGTCATGGCGCTTTTCACCTCGAAAAAGCTGTTCTTAAATATATATGATAACACTTAATAGCGAAAAAAAGCGCAGGGATAAAAATAAAAAACTTATTAGAAAATTCAGGCAGTAACCCCTCTGCAGGTGAAGATTAAAATATTAAGGGAGGGGCTATTCCCCCGGAAAGTCCTGAAGAAGAGAGAAGAGGAACCGTCGAAATCTGGGCATAAAATGATTGGTGCGGAAAAATGTTGAAGAAAAAAAGGAAAACCTGGCAGTATACAGAATAATATATATAGAGGCTGGCAACCGAGAGAGGGGGATGGTTATATGAATAAAAAACTGCATATCTTTGCGGTTTCTGATTCGGTAGGAGAAACCGCGGAAAAAATTGCGGTAGCTTCTTCCCTGCAATTTCCCATGGAGAGAAGTGTAACCAGGTTTTCAAGAGTTACCAAGGAAGAACAGGTTTTAAAGATACTGGATGAAGCTGAAAAAGAAGATGCGATCATAGTTTTTACCATAGTAAAGCCAAGCCTGGCAAAATTCATGGAGGATAAGGCCAGAGAAAGAAATATTGCTGCTATAAATGTTATGGATCCTATTTTGCAGGTTATTGAGCAGAAAACCGGGGTTCAGCCTATGTATGTTACTGGGCTCAGACATAAGATGGATGAACAGTATTTTAACCGCATGCAGGCAATAGAGTTTGCGATTGAACATGATAATGGACAAAATCTGGATACCATAAAAGAAGCTGACCTCATAATACTGGGCCTGCCGCAGACTTCCAAAACCCCGCTTTCCATGCATCTGGCCAATCTGGGTATCAAGGTAGCTAATTATCCTATTACTCTTAATACTGAATTACCGAAGGAAATTATAGAACTGAAAGGCAAAGTGCCCATGGTAGGACTTACTATTGATATGGAAACCTTGATAAAACTGCGTAAAGAGAGAATGCGGAGTTTTGATCTGCCGCCTAATGTGAATAGTGTTGATGAAATGGTAGCAGAAGAACTGGATAATGCTTACAGGATTTACGCTAAACTGAAATGTCTGGTAATAGATGTTACTTCCCATGATATCGAAGAAATAGGCAACACTATAACCCATAAGTTCAAGCTTCCTTTACGGGTAACTCATCACCGGTTTTAGAAGAAAGGGGCCTAAACGGCTCCTTTTTTTATAGGAAGATTGGCTGGTTATTCAGGTCAGGGTTTTAGGCTATAAATATGATGTCAGATATATGGGGATGAAGCTCCCTCTATCTTAGCAGTTTATGAAATTGTGCATTCTAAAAAATGGCAAAATAATATGCAGTTATTTTATATAATTTGGCTGTTTTTGGAGCAAGGATATTTACGAAATAGATAGAATATGTTTGCGTGGAGAGAGGGGGAGCAAGATGAAAACAGGCACTAAACAGGATCTGAAGCGGAGGGCTCAGCAGATAATAGAGGTTTGGCTTAATGGCGATGAATATAGGAGACGGCGTCTTCTCGAGTTTTTAGGAGTGCCTGTTGTTTTATGTGATATAGCGGGAAATATTTTGGACATAAATGTCCGAGCCCATGTGCTGCTGGGGTATAAAAAAAGGCAGGATATTATAAACGAGAATTTTTTAAGTATTTTAGTGGAAAAGCAAGATTTAGATGAGGGATTTTTTGGAGCCGGTATGAACGAGATTATAGATAGAGCTATTTACCTTAAAAATAAAGAGGAAGAAAATATATCTTTCTTTATTGACCTATACGAGCATAAAGGTATTTATTTAGTTTTTTTAATCGAAGCAGAAGGATACCAGGATGTGAAAGAAGCTTTGCTGGTTATAAAACAGCGTTATAAAAGCATTCTGGAAAACGCTTTAGAGGGGATCTGCATAATAGGGAAAAAAGGCTTTCTGGCTGTTAATGAAAGATTTGCCTCTATTTTTGGTTATAGTTTACAGGAAATATATGATTTACATCCTCTTGATTTTATAAAAGAAGAAAACCGAAAAAGTATGGAGTATTATTTGCATACGATAATGGATAATGAAATTTTAGTGAGAGAAAGATTAGTATATGGTTTTGTAAACAAGTTTAAAATGCCTGTTGACTGTGAGGTCAGCTATTTTTCAACTATTTACGAAGGACAGTTTGCTTTGCAGGTACATGTGCGTAAGATACAGGATATGGAATGTTACCGGCAGAAGATGCGGTATATAGAGGAAAAATACCGCAGGTTGCTCTATCTGGCTTATGAGCCTATCATCATGGTTGCTGATCACAGGGTTATTTTTGCCAATAAGAGTTTTTGCCGGCTTACCGGCTATACCGAAGAGGAACTCCAAAGTTCTGCCAGCTGGAAGTGGCTGGCTCCTGAATATCGAGGCAGGGTGGCGGCTTTAATTAAAAGGTGCCAGCAGGAAGAACAGGAGTTATTTAAGCTGAAAGCAGATATATTTACCTGCCGGGGAGAGAGGCTGAGGAGCATTTTGCATTTATCTTTTATTTCTTATAATGACAAGCCGGCAGTTATAATTTCCCTGCCTGCTGTAGACTTGAGGAGCAATGAGTTTAATTACAGTGATATAATTAAAGATAGGATAGAAAAGCGCATACTGAAGGTTATTGCGGAGAGTAAAGGTATAAGAGAAGCTTTTTTTGCTATTTTGCAATGTTTAGCCGAGGAAATGCCTGATTATAGTTTTGCTTTTTATATATACCGGGATAATTTGGTTCATATTTATGCGCGGAGAAATAATAAGAATTTTTTTTCCGTGCTGCACCGGAGTGAGCTGGAAATAGACGAAGAATATGGTTATGGTTTGTTCAGAGAATATAGCCTGAAAAACAGCACCTGTTTTGATGATAGGGAATTATTGGCTGAGGGGTATGATTATGCAGCGAAAGTTCATTTATACGGCCTTAATAAAAATATAGGTATATTTAAATGGGCTTATCGTAAAGAGGAGGAAAGGAGCAGCAACCATATTATAGCCAGGATAATGAGCGATGTTTCCCTGGCCCTGGCGAGAATGCTTGCCTGGAATAAAGATGATGGAGAAAAAGCAGGGAGAGAAAAGGAGAAGCTTGATCTCTTGCAGCGTTTTACCTTGATAGGAGATATAGCGGTGAATATTGCCCATGAGATGCGCAATCCTATGACTACTATCAAGGGGTTGGCGCAGATGCTCACGTTAGAAAATCCCCAGAATACAGACTACTATAATATGATAATCGAAGAGATAGACAGGGTAGATGATATAATAAGGAATTTTTTGCGCCTTTCGCGTGATATTATAACTGAACTGAAGGAAACTGAGATAAGCTATTTAGTAGACAGGGTTTTAGTTTCTTTATGGGATGAATTTTTAACCCGTCATGTAAATCTCATAAGAAGTTATGATTTTAGTGGCTTAAAGGTTCGCGTTGATCAAAACCAGATGGAGCAGGCTTTAAGAAATATTTTATGTAATGCTCTTGAGGCTTCCGCACCCGGAGATACTGTAAGGATCGAGATAGGAAAGAAAGATAATTTTGCCTGTATTGTTTTTGCCGATGAAGGTGAAGGGATCGACGAAGTTTACCTGGAGCGGGTAATGGAGCCTTTTTTTACTACCAAGGATAACAGCACAGGCCTTGGCCTTTCCATAAGTTATAAAATAATAAAGGAACATGGGGGCGAAATCAAGCTGGAGAGCAAATTGTGCAAGGGTACGAGAGTAGAAGTCTATCTGCCTCTGGTTGATGTATAGGTTTTATGCATAATGATTTGTTTTTTAGGGAAAATAGCAGTTAAAAAGATGAAGGAGGAAGGCTTGTGGATTACCGCCAGGGCAAAATTGTAAGCAAAGAGGAGTTCTTGCAAAACAGCAGCTATGTAAAGGAAGAGTATGAAGGGCTCCTGGTAGGGGCTGATGTGGCAAGCGGTATATATAATATAGGATTAGAAATTGGCGAAAATAAGGTTTTACTGCTGGCCCAGGCTGATGAGGGGAGTGTACACCAGAAATATCATGAATTAGTACCCAGGATAGCGGAAATACAGGATATGTATGCTAAGGAGGCTTGTTTAGAGGTTGATAGGTTATTATAAACTATCAACCTTATTTTTTTAAAACCTTATGCGAAAAATGAAATAAAATGTATAATAAAGTAAGACATTAGATGGAAAATTTGCTAAACTTAAAGCGAAACGGATAAGGGAAAAAGTGAAAATGGGTGGGGGGGTTGGAGTGAAGAGGAGTATTTCACTGCATGATTTGCCGGTAGGGGAGAGTTTAGCCCAGGATGTGTTTGACAGTCAGGGAAGGCTGCTTTTAAAAAGCGGCACGGTTTTAATTGCCGAGCTGAAGGAAGGCCTTTTGCGGAAAGGGATTGAGATGGTATATATTGAAGTTGAAGACCCTGCAAATAAAGATGGTGATAGCAAACCTGACCTGGAGCAGATAGAGAAATTTAAAGCCCATACTGATAATTTTGCCCAGTTTGCAAGGCTATATGATACGCTGCTTTATGAAGTGCGGCGTACGGCTTTAAGAGGTAAATATAACAAGCTTATGCAGGCTAATCTAAAAGATGATGTGATGTTATTTGCCCGCTATTTAATAGAAGATGAACAGGCCAGCCTGCGTTATTATTTGCAGATTAAAAATGCCAAAAAAGATTATGAATATGAATACCATGCTTTAAATACGGCTATATTAAGTATTCTTTTAGGAAAGTGGCTGGGGCTCTCTCTTTATGAAATATGGGAAGTGGGATTAACCGGGTTGCTACATGATATAGGAGAACTGCAGCTTCCGGAAGGAATGCTCAAGAAAAAGGGGCCGTTGAATGCGGAAGAATGGGCTCTGGTAAAGACTCATCCTATTTTAGGTGCGAAAAATCTTTTAAAAACCGACTGGATGCCACCTCGCGTTATAGTGGGGGTTTTAATGCATCATGAAAGACTGGATGGAACAGGATATCCGCAAGGGATTTTAGGGAGTGATATACCTCTTTATCCGCGCATAGTGGCAGTTGCCAGCATATTCAATGCCATGACTACTGACCGTTCCTATGCCAGGGCAGTTGCTATTCCTGCTTCTTTGGAGGAACTAAGAAACAGGTCTTTTGGCCAGCTGGATGCTAAAGTCACCCGCATTTTGTATGATAAAATCCATGCTTTTATGGCCGACCATTCCGGTTAAAGTGGTTTAGGCTGGAGATGGCTATAATAAAGCAGTTGGCTAACAGAAAATAGAACAGCTAGAGGCAGAAAATAAGGGCTAATGAAGAAGGTTTTTAAACTTGGTCTTGCAATAATGTGATTTTTGCGTTAAAATAAATTTTGCGCTGGTTAATAGGTGTCGGGATGTGGCTCAGTTTGGTAGAGCGTCTGGTTCGGGACCAGAAGGTCGCAGGTTCAAATCCTGTCATCCCGACCATTTTTTATGCTTACAATTTGCTGTGTACTTTATAACTCCCCTCCTTACTAGGAGGGGATTGATATTTTCTGGTTTTTAAACTAGGGTTTGGTAATATAAAATTATTTTACCTTACCCAGGGTTTCCCTTTAAGAGCCATCCCTGCCTACGAAATATTTTTGTTTTTTATTTTTTATTCAAGTGATATAATATTTATGATAGTATTTTCCAGGATATTTTTATTTGGGGGGATAGAAGGGAATGGCCTATAATTGGAAAACGGTTAAGCTGGAAGTAAAGGAAAATGGGATCGGAATTATGACTTTTAACCGGCCAGAAGCGCTTAATGCTTTTAATTATGAGCTGGTTACGGAAGTGCCGGAAGCCTGTAAAGCGGTAAGGGAAAATGATGATATCCAGGTGTTGATTATAACGGGAGCTGGGCCGGGCTGGTCGGCAGGAGGAGATATTTCGATTCTGGCAGCTATGGACACCCCGCAAAAGGCGAAGGCTACTTATGATGCTTCTACCGGGCTGGTACAGGCTATATATGAGATTGAAAAGCCGGTTATTGCGGCGGTAAATGGACCAGTAGCCGGGGCAGGTATTGCAGCTATGTTTTCATGTGATATTATTATCGCCGCTGATACAGCTAAATTTGGTTTTAATTTTATCAATATCGGTTTTACCCCGGATAGTGGGGCTTCTTATTTCCTGGTACAGAAGGTAGGGTATCATAAGGCGCTGGAAATTTTATGGTATGGCAAGATAATGGACAGTGCCGAAGCTGAAAAATTAGGCCTGGTAAATTTAGTGGTGCCTGCAGATCAGGTGCTGGCAGAAGCGGAAAAATGGGCAGAAAGGCTTATAAGGAAGCCGCTTTATACGGTGTGGATGGATAAGAAGCTCTTAAGGGCAGCTCTTAAAAATGATTTTTATGCTCAGGCGGAATTAGAAAGCTTAAATCAGATTCTAGCCTGGGCCTCCGATGATTTTAAAGAAGGAACCCGGGCTTTTGTGGAAAAGCGCAGGCCTAATTTCACCGGTAAGATTCTGTGGAGAAAATAGATAAAAGCCTGCTTCATGCAGGCTTTTATCTATTTTTATAACTTATGCACAAGAGGGGCTAAAGCCCGCTCTAAGATGCCGTTGGCATAGGCCAGGAATAGTCCGTAATTGGTGATAGGTACTCCTTTTTCTCGGGCTTTGTTTATTCGACTCAGCATCTGTCTGCGGTTTAGCATACAACCTCCGCAGTGGATTATCAGTTCAAATGAGCTCAAGTTTTCCGGGTATCCGCTGCCGCTGCTCCAGTGGAGGTCCAGTTTGCCTCCGGCTATTTTTTCAAGGAGGCGGGGTATTTTTACCGTACCTATATCATCCTGCTGGCGGTGATGGGTACAGGCTTCAGCGATGAGGATTTTATCCCCCGGCTTTATTTCTTTTAGCTTTTCTATCCCTGCAAGGAGGATTTTTAGGTCTCCTTTATAACGGGCATAGAGTATGGAAAAAGATGTAAGGGGGATAGAAGGGTCGAGTATCCTTTCTACTTCCTTAAAGGCCTGGGAATCGGTAATTACGATGCGCGGAGGATTTTTCAGGCTGGCTAAAGCTTTTGCCAGTTCGGTTTCCTTCACCACCAGGGCCTGGCTATCGTGATCCAGTATATCCCGGATAGTTTGCACCTGAGGAAGGATAAGCCTGCCTTTGGGGGCGGCACTGTCGATGGGGGTTACCAGTATGCACATGTCTCCGGGCTGTAAAAGGTCGCCTATGATGGCTGGTTCCTGGTAGTCAGAAGGAGCTTTAAGGGCTATGAGTTCTTTGAGCTGGTCTATGCCTTCTTTGCTGACAGCGCTTACCAGATGGACTTTTTCTTTTATCTCTTTTTCAATATCAGCAGGGGAAGGGGTCGCCTGATCGATTTTATTTATTACAGGTATAAAGGGGATATTGCGCCGGCGAAATTCCTCTACCAGCTCCAGTTCAAAAGTGCTTATTCCCTGCAGAGGGTCTATGACGAGAAGGGCTAAATCAGTTTTATCAAGGACTTCCCGGGTTTTTTTGATGCGCAAAACCCCCAGCTCTCCTTCATCATCGATTCCCGCGGTATCAATAAGCACACAGGGTCCTAAGGGCAGGATTTCCATAGCTTTATAAACAGGATCAGTAGTAGTCCCTGCTTTATCGGAAACTAAGGCGATGTCCTGCCCGGTAATAGCATTTATAAGGCTTGATTTGCCGGCATTGCGGCGTCCAAATATGGCTATATGCAAGCGGTTAGCTCTTGGGGTTTCCTGCATTTTTTAGCCTCCCTTAACCTGAATCTGGCTTTTCTGCCTTTTGAAGAAGTGGGGAGAATCTCCGTACTGCCATAGGCCTACTTCAAAGCCGCTGTTTTTTATTTCGGCTATGAGCTGGCTAAAAGGAGTATATTTTTTGCCTGCATACAAGGTATAGTGCAGGCGGTTTTCTTCCGGGGTTAGAACCGGCATAACTATATTAGCCCCGGCTTTAAGCCCGTTTTTGAGGCCTTCCGGATGAATGGTCTGCAGAGCAGTAGAAGCGACTATATTGATATCCGGCATTAGTATACGGGCTAAGCTTATCATTTTGAGGCTTGAAGTATAAGGGTCTATTTTTATGTGTTCAATTTCCTTAAAAAGAGGGGTGTCAGGGTGAGGAATATAAGGCCCCATGCCCAGCATATCTATATCCATTTTTATAAAAAATTCCAGGTCAGATAAGAGGTCTTCATAGGTCTGATAGGGAAGTCCGATCATTACACCTGTTCCCACCTGGTAGCCGATCTCTTTAAGCGCATACAGGGCTTCCCGCCTTTTTTCAAAGCTTTGCCCGGGAGGGTGGATACGGGCAAAGAGGCGGGGATTGGAGGTTTCGATGCGCAGAAGGTAGCGGTGAGCCCCGGCGTCATAGAGCTTTTTATACTGATAGTAGTCTAGTTCGCCTACACTTAAAGTTATACCCAGGCCAGGATTTTGCCCCTGGCTGGTCATCTTTTTTATTTCATAAACCAGGTCGGCCAGCCAGTCGATATGAGTGTCGCTTCTTATTTCGCCAGACTGCAGGGCTAATGACTGAAAGCCTTGCTCGTAAGCTAGCAAGGCCAGAGAGATTATTTCTTCCCGGGACAGCTTATAACGCATAACCTTGTGATTGCTTCGGCGAACCCCGCAGTATAAACAGTCCAGGGTGCAAAAATTAGAAAATTCTATAAGACCGCGCAGGTATACCCGGTTGCCTATAGTTTTTTGCCGAATAGAAAAAGCTTCTGTAAAGAGATAGTCCATATCTTCGCTTTTGTCGCTTTTCAAAAAATCCAGTATTTTATCCTGTTCCATGATTAAAACACTCCTTAAGAGCAGCTAACAGCTCTTTTTTATCTTCCGGGCTTATTGCCTCCGGATTGTCAAGTATTATGCCGATATGGGGACTCAGCTGGTATTTCTCCGCATGGAGGCTTAGCCCTTCCTGATTGCCTTTGATAAAAGCCCAGCGTTTACCGTAAATTTTGGCCCACCTGACGGCAAGTCCGGGATATAACCGGCTTATGAGGGTATGGCATTCCTCTACCAGCCTTTCTTCGCTATACAGGTGCTTTTGGGCAAGCAGCCGGGAAAGGTCCATTCTTATCCACCATCCTTTTTTTAAAGGAAGAGGTCTCTTTCTCCCTTTTCTATACGGGTTAGCATTTCTTTGACGGTATTGCGCAGAGCTTCGCTGGGAAGAGCTTCCAACTCTTTTTGAATAAGTTTTTCGCCGACTTTTTTCGTTTCTTCACTGGCATAGTCGAGAAGGTATTCTTTAAATGTCAGTATGGCATTGGGCATACACAGGTGATGGATTTTTCCTTTTTTAGCTATATCCATAAAGTAATTGCCGGTACGTCCACAGCGATAATCGGCGGTGCAGAAAGAGGTTATGCGTCCGCTTTCTGCCATTTCCCTTATGACTTCATCCAGGCTGCGGTTGTCGCCTAATATAAACTGCTGCCGGTCATAGTCGACGGTATCGGTGCTGTAGGCTCCTATGCCGATGTTGGAGCCAGCATCTATTTGGGTAACTCCTACCGGGATAATATCTCTTCTGACTTCCGGGGTTTCCCGGGCGGTCAAAATCATACCGGTATAAGGAACCGAAAGCCTGATTACGGTTACCAGCTTTTTGAAGGTTTTATCATCGACCAGATATTTGCTTTTCCGGGTAAATGGGGTATTGGAAGCTGGTTCCAGACGAGGAAAAGATATAGTATGAGGCCCTACTCCGCCAAACCTTTTTTCCAGGTCGATGGTGTGCATGAGGAGCCCCATAACCTCAAATTTAGGGTCATAAAGGCCAAAAAGAGCCCCTATGCCTACATCATCTACTCCGGCTTCCATAGCCCGGTGCAGGGCATAGAGCCGCCAGCCGTAGTTGGCTTTTATCCCCCGGGGATGAAGTTTTTTGTAAGTTTCATGATGGTAAGTTTCCTGAAATACCTGGAAGGTTCCAATGCCTACATCGCGCAGGATTTCTAAATCTTCTATCGACATGGGGGCAGCATTTACATTGCAGCGTCTGATTTCTCCCCGTCCTTCTTTGGTGCTGTATACGGTTTCCAGGGTTTTAGCTATAAAATGGACATCAGAAAGCGGATGTTCGCCAAAGACTACGATGAGGCGTTTATGCCCTTTGGAAACTAAGGCTCTTACTTCCGCGGCTACTTCTTCCATAGTCAGCTGTTTGCGGATAGATTTGTCGTTTTCCGAGCGGAATCCGCAGTAAACGCAGCTGTTAACACAGTAATTGCTTATATAGAGGGGAGCAAAAAATACTATGCGGCGGCCGTAAACTTTTTCTTTAATTTGCCCGCCTGCTTTATACATCTCTTCCCATAGTTCTTCATCTTCACAGTTTAAAAGGGCAGCTGTTTCTTCCGGCTCTAATCTCTGCAGTTCCAGCGATTTGGCGATTATTTCCCGGATCCTTGACTTATCCGGGTTTTTATTCTTAAGCAGGGTTTCCTGTATAAAACTGTCATCAATAAAATCATGTCCATTTACCAGGTACCTTTCAATCTGTTCCGGCTTTATAACCTGGCTGACCCAGCGATCTATTTCCGCCTTGCTCATAATCATAAAATATACCTCCTTTAGTTTACTGGTTGCTAAAAGGGGCCTTAAAAAGAAACTGCCTGCCCTGATAGAGCAAGCAGCTTAAATCTATTTTAAGCTCCCCTTTAACTCAGAGTTACCTTGCTATCAGGGACGATAATTTTCTTTTTTTACTTCTTGTTATTTATTCCGGGTTAAGGCGCTTTTGACATTAACCCCGGGGATATTGCCCAATTTCCCCGTTAAGGCTCCAATCTGGTCGGTAGTTCCATCTACAATAAGGGATATGACCGAGACTTCTTTTTCTTTATAAGGCACACCCATACGGCCTATTATTATATCTGCATATTCGCTTATGATCCGGTTTACTTCACCGGCCAAGTTGCGGTCTTCAACGACAATACCTATTACTCCTAACCTTTTGTCCATAACAGGCTCCTTTCCTGGCTTAAAAAATATCCTGCTCCTTTAAGGAAGGAGCAGGATATTTTAAAACTTGGGTTAAAGCCTTTCCTGCTCTTCCCTTTAAATCAGCAGACTGCCTCTTTATCAGGAAGCTTGAAGGCGGTTTTGATTTTTATAAATACTTTTTGTTTTTCGGATGATAGTGCGTATGCAAGAGTTCGTGCGATTTATGTCCCAGCGGTTCATGCAGGAATTCATCATAAAGTATTTTAACTTCCGGGTTTTCATGAGATTTACGGATTTCACAGTTTTCATCTTCTACATAGATGGCATCAATACGTACCTGACGCTGAGCATTGGACTTGGTTATAGGCTGTCCGCCGCCACCGATACATCCGCCAGGACATGCCATTATTTCGATGAAGTGGTAAGGAGATTCGCCGGCTCTTACCTGATCCATGAGCTTTCTAGCATTGCTGAGGCCATGAGCAACAGCAACTTTTACCACGGTACCATTAAGGTCGACTTCCGCTTCTTTGATGCCTTCCATACCGCGTACGGCAGTAAAGTTGACATCTTTCAGCTCTTGACCAGTTACTACTTCATAGACGGTACGCAGGGCAGCTTCCATAACCCCACCGGTAGCTCCGAATATTACAGCAGCACCGGTGTATTTGCCCATCCAGGAATCGAAGCTGGAACCTTCCAGTTTGGTAAAGTCGATACCGCTCATTCTAAAGAGCCTGCCGATCTCACGGGTGGTGAGAACCAGGTCAACATCGCGGTAGCCGCTGTCCTGCATTTCTGGACGAGATGCTTCATATTTCTTAGCTGTACACGGCATGATGGATACAGAATAAATTTTAGCAGGATCGATGCCCATCTTTTCTGCCCAGTAGGTCTTTACCAGAGCTCCAAACATCTGCTGTGGAGACTTACAGGTCGAAAGATGGTCTAAAAGATCCGGATAGTAGGTTTCACAGAAGTTAATCCATCCCGGGCTGCAGGAAGTAAACATAGGCAGAACTCCGCCTTCTTTGAGCCGTTTTAAGAGCTCATTACCTTCTTCAATTATGGTAAGGTCGGCTGTAAAGTTGGTGTGCAGAACATAGTCAAATCCAATCTGGCGCAGTCCAGCTACGAAAACATCCATCGGCATTTCACCCGGTTTCATGCCGACTTCTTCAGCTATAGCCAGACGAACAGCTGGTGCGATCTGGGTTACTACTATCTTGTCCGGATCAGCAACTGCGGCCAGGAATTCGTCGATCTGTTCTCTTTCGGTTATAGCTCCTACCGGGCAGGCATGGATACACTGACCGCACATTACGCACGGGCTGTCAATCAGGTCCTTGCCCATGGAAGGAACTACCATAGCATGGTGGCCTCTGTTTTCTATTCCCAGGGCATATACCGACTGGGTTACGCTGCACGCATCAATACAGCGGCGGCAGAGTATACACTTGTCAGGATCTCTGACAATAGAAGGGGTAGAAGTATCTTTGGCCAGCCCTCTGACCTTGTGTTCAAAAGCGTATTCGCGGATAGAGTATTCTTCAGCCAGTTCCTGCAATTCACAGTTCTGGTTTCGGGCACAGGTTAAGCATTCCTGCGGATGGTTGGAAAGTATAAGTTCCAGGATAGTTTTTCTGGCCTCAATAACTTTGGGGCTTCTGGTTTTAACTACCATTCCTTCGGTAACCGGCATCGAACAGGCTGCCTGCAGAAGTCTGTTTCCTTCCACCTCACATACACATACCCTACAGTTTGCTTTTACAGACTGATCGGGATGATAGCAGAGAGTAGGAATTTTAATACCGACTTCTTTAGCTGCCTGCAGGATGGTTGAGCCTTTAGGAACGGAGACTTTAATTCCATCTATAGTAAGGTTAACCATTCCCATTCGTTTCACTCCTTTTGCTCTTCTTTCCTACACTAATTTAGCATGGTAGTCGGCCTTAAAGTGCTGAATAGTAGTAAGTACTGGTGCGGGGGCAGCCTGACCCAGCCCACACAGGCATGAACATGACATAACCCGACCAAGTCTGGATATGGTTTCAATATCTTTTGTAGTTCCTTTGCCGCTGTTGATTTTGCTCATGATTTCATACATTCTGGCAGTACCTTCACGGCAGGGTGCACATTTGCCGCAGGATTCATGTTCGAAGAACTTGGCTATTCTGGTAACTACATCGACGATATCCCGGGTTTCATCAAGCACAAAAACGGCACCTGAACCTAAGGTAGCCCCGATAGCTGCCATGTTGTCAAAAGCAACCGGGGTATCCAGAAGTTCTTCGGGAATAAATGCTCCTGAAGTTCCTCCGATCTGGACGGCTTTGAATTTCTTGCCGCCGGGTATTCCGCCTCCGTATTTATAGATCAGTTCACGGATAGTAGTGTTGGTGGGAACTTCAAAGAAGGTTTTGTTATTGATATCGCCGGTTAAGGTAAATACTTTAGTTCCGGGATAAGAAGGTACGCCAATAGATGCATACCAATCAGCACCTTTTTCTACAATAACGGGGATATTAGCAAAGGTTTCCACATTGTTTACGATGGTAGGTTTGCCCCATAAACCTTCAGAAGGCGGATAAGGAGGCTTAAAGCGAGGTTCTCCCCTCTTACCTTCGATAGATTCGATAAGGGCAGTTTCTTCACCGCATACATAAGCGCCGGCACCGCTTCTTACTTCGATATCGAAATCCTTAAGGAATCCTTTTTCTTTAGCCTGGCTTATAGCTGTATTTAAGATGCCGACCAGATGCGGATATTCACCGCGGCAGTAGATATATCCTTTAGTTGCACCTATGGCATAAGCACAAATAGCCATACCTTCAATCAAGGTATGGGGATCATTTTCCATAATAAGGCGATCTTTATAAGTACCAGGTTCACCTTCATCAGCATTACATACTACATATTTTTGATCGGCCTGAGCCTGATAGGCAAAAGACCATTTTTGACCACAGTTAAATCCAGCTCCCCCACGTCCTCTGAGCTTGGATTTTTTAACTTCTTCTATCAATGTTTCCCTATCCATACTACGGGCTTTTTCTAAAGCTTTATACCCGCCCTGAGCAATATAATCATCTATCTTAAGCGGGTCGATTTTGCCGTAGTTGCGCAGGACAATGCGCATTTCTTCGGCCATGTTTTGCCCTCCCTTCACGATATTAGCTTCGTAGCGATTTGACAGAATAGATAACCGGTGTTATTTGTATTCGGCAAGGATTTCCGGTATTTTGGCAGGACTTACATTGAGATAAGGTTTACCGTTAATAGTGATTACCGGAGTAGCCTGACACTGTCCTACACACTCAGTAAATTCAAGGGCAAAAAGACCGTCCTGAGTGCTTTCTCCCATGCAGATGCCTAATTCCCTCTCCAGTGCTGCTACTACTTCGGCGGCGCCTGCAACGTGACAGGGTGCACTTTCACAAATGCGTATTACATTTTTACCTCTGGGTTTTACTGAGAACATGGAATAGAAAGTTGCTACTCCGTATGCTTCGGATACAGGCAGGTTGAATACTTTAGCTGCTTCCAGGATTGCTTCTTCAGGCAGGTAGCTGAATTCTTTCTGGATGGCATGATATGCTTCGATGATGCCCCCCGGAACGTTGGCATAGCTGGCTATAATTTCCTTATAACCCTTCATCACCTTTCCCCCCCTCGTATGATTTTTTCAGGTAAAAACCAACCCATGCCTCTACATAAAAGATAATACAGTAAATTAAATTGTAAAAGTTTATTACTGTATGAATATATGGGTTATAACAAAATTATAAACCATAATCTTGAGATTTTGAATAAATATTTTTGTTTTATACTGTTTTGAAAATTTGCATCTTTTTAATTTTTGTGGGCGGCTTAAACACCAATTTGCATGTTTTTAACAGATTTTAGAAGACAAGGCTGGTTTTATTTTAAACGCATGAAATGGAAAAGGGAGTCCAAAATAGATAAGAGAGACTACTTAGAAGTAAAGGAGAGATAGCGTGAATACAGATAAATTTTATCCCGAACTTAAAGATATTCCCGATAAGTTCAGAATTAAAGAATTTTCTTTAAATCGTCAGTATTTGGTCAAGGGAAAGCTTTTGACCGGAGATGAGGGAAGTGAAGTTTACTCTCCCGTTAAAATAAAGGAAAATGGTCATATAAAGCAGGTAAAGTTAGGAGAGTATCCACGGCTTAATGCGGAAAAAGCTGCCTTTTGCCTTAAAGCTGCTCTAGATGCCTATAAAGGAGGAACTGGAGCCTGGGCGAGCATGAAGGTGGAAGAGCGCATAAGATGTTGGGCTGATTTTTTAGATAGGGTAAGAGATTTAAGGGAAGATTTTGCCCTCCTTGCTATGTGGGAGATAGCTAAACCATATTCTGCCTGTTTAGATGAGTTTGACCGTACGATGAGGTATATTGAAGATACGATGGCTACTTTATGGGAACTTGATCGCGAAAGCGGCAGGATAATTAGTATCGAAAATTTTATGGCGCAAATCAGAAGGACTCCTCTGGGGGTAGTTTTATGTATGGGACCTTTTAATTACCCTTTAAATGAGACATTTGCTATGCTTGTTCCGGCTCTTATTATGGGAAATTCAGTAATAGTAAAGCCCCCGCGTTATGGAGCTCTCTGTTTAAGCCTTTTTATGCCTGCTTTTGCCCAGTGTTTTCCTGAAGGGGTGATAAATTTTATAAATGGAGAAGGGGAAGAAGTGGTGGGGCCTATAATCAAATCGGGGGAAATATCGGTTTTAGGTTTTATTGGCTCCACCCAGGTAGCAAGGCTTATTATAAATCAGCATCCCCATCCTAATCGCTTGCGAACTATACTGGGACTAGAAGCTAAAAACCCGGCTTTGGTATTAAAAGATGCCGACTTAGAAAAAGCAGCAGGGGAATGTGCCAGAGGGGCGCTGGAATTTAACGGCCAGAGATGTACGGCTTTAAAGCATATCTGGGTGGAGGAGGATATAGCTGAACCGTTTCTTGAACTCCTGTGTGCCAGGGTAGAGGAGATGAAATGCGGAATGCCCTGGGAAGAAGATGTGGTGATAACCCCACTGCCGGAGAAGAACAAAATAGAATGGTTAGGGGAATTGGTGGAAGATGCTCTGCAGAAAGGAGCCCGCATAATAAACCGGGATGGAGGAAAAAGCTTTGCGCAACTTTATTATCCTACGATTCTTTATCCGGTTACCCGGGATATGAAATTATACCATGTTGAACAATTTGGGCCGGTGATACCAGTTTCTTCTTTTAAGGATATAAGCGAGCTTAAAGAATATCTTTTTACTTCTGACTACGGCCAGCAAGCCAGCATATTCAGCAGCCGGGCCGAAAGTGCTATACCCCTTATAGATATTTTGGTACATCAGGTATCAAGGGTTAATCTTAACAGCCAGTGCCGAAGAGGGCCGGACGAACTGCCTTTTACCGGGCGCAAGGATTCAGCTGAAGGAACTCTGTCGGTATATGATGCCTTAAGGGCTTTTTCTATACGTTCCCTGGTGGTAGCTAATGAAAATGGGCGTTCTCTCTTTTTTGACTGTCTTAAAGAAAATACTTCTAACTTTTTGCGGATATAGAATGTCAAGGTTTAGCAATTTATTTTTTTGTAACCTTTTATATACCATATTTATTATAATTTAGATATGAAAACTTTTTTCCGGCATCGAGGCCGGAAATATTTTTTGCTGAGGGAGAAAGAAAAGGTGTCTGGGCTGGTAGTTTTAGTTTTAGGTATTTTGGCTGGTATTATAGGGGCCGTTTTAGGTTTAGGCGGGGGAGTAATCATGCTCCCTGCCTCGCAAATATTTTTGGGGCTTTCTACTCCGGTAGCTATAGGGACCACCCTTTTGGCTATTGTTTTCACTTCCTTTTCGGGAGCCCTTGGGCACTATCGGGCCGGCAATGTAAAGGTAAAAAGCGGCTTATATGTGGCCTTAGGAGGGATAACTGGAGTTCTGGCCGGGTCTTATGTTTTTAAATATTATCTGGCTTCCCGGTTGGCCATATTAGAAAGCATGCTGGGCGTTATTTTTTTTATTATGGCGGTAAAAATGGCCTTAGAAGCTTATGATGCTTTTAAAAATGGAGTTAATGGAGAAGATTATAGGGTAAGGGAACTGCCTTTTTATTACCTGGTTTTACTGGGGATTATTACCGGCAGCCTTACCGGCCTTTTAGGGCTGGGAGGAGGTTTTATTATGGTGCCGGCCATGATGTGGATGTTGGGCTTAAAACCTCAGGAAGCGGCGGCTACCACCCTTCTGGCTATGCTTCCGGTTGCTTTAACCGGAGGCATTATAAAGCTTGGACATGGATTTGTAGATTTAAGGGCAGCCCTTTTGATGGGAACCGGTACGGTTATAGGGGCCCAGATAGGGGTAAAGGTTTCAGGCTATGTGAAAGTTGAAGTTTTTAAAACCTGTTTTGCTTTTATATTCGCTTTCTTGGCTTTTGATTATCTTTCCCCCCTGGTTAATATCCTTTTGGCTTACAGGGGTATTTTCCTTAAGTTTTTTTAAAGTATAGGCGATATATATTTTGAGGTGGTATAGAGGTGAATTTGGGAGCAAGGCTCAGAAACAGCATGTATCATAACCGCAGTTTATGGATTATGCTCTGGCTTTTGATCTTAATCAATGGGCTAACCTTTTTGGCTCTGGCCGGGAGGTTTTCTTATCCCCTCCTTTTGGTATTTATAGGCCTAGGAATTATGGGCATATTTTTTATCCATACTCTGGCTTATGACCGGGAGGCAGAAGCCAGAGAGGTGGAAGTTGAAAATAAGGTACAGGATCTTTTAAGGGAAATAAAACCTCTATGTGAAGAAGCTTTTGCGCGGGAAGTGAAAGAGGTTTTAGAGCCTCTGCTGGATGAGATGCACCAGGAGTTTGAAGAAAACCTGCGCTGGTTCTGGCAGGCCGGGCAGGATTTTTCCCGGGAGGTAGAAAAGCACATAAATGAAATAAGGCCGGTTTTAAAGATAGTGCGCTCCGGGAATGAGGAGAGATATAAGCTTATAAATAAATTAGGAGAAAATGTCGACATGCTGTCCAGCATAACCGGCGAATTAGATATTTTGCCGGTAAGGAACAGTGATGATCTGGAGCGGTTTCTGCAAAATAAGGCTAAAAACTTACAAGATGGGCTGCATAATGAGAAAGAGATTTTCTATGATTATATTTATAAACTGCTAAGAGAGCAGGTTAAAGACCAGCCTGCTGACCAGGATATTACTCAGTATTTTGATGTTTACAAGCTGGTAGAGCAGTTTACCGGGATTTTGCAGAAATCGCTGGAAAACCGGGTGAAAGTTTTTCGGGAGGAAATGGCCGGCGAGCTGGCTGATTACGCTGCTGATCTGGTGGGGAAGATGCAAAAGCTTACCCAGCGCATAATGAATATCCTGGAAGAAATAAATGATAACCTAACCCGTCTTATAGAAAGCGGCAAAAATGAAAGCACCCTGGTTTTAAAGAGATTAAATGAATTAAATCACCAGTCATCATCTTTGCAGGAAAAGGCAGAAGAAATTATGCTTACTCTGGCCTGGCATGATGTGCTTTTAGAACGGAGATGGCAGAAGCTAAAGGAAGAGCTGTATCTTCTAAAAGATAAGATAGGAGCCGATGACAAAGAAGAGCTCTTATCTGGTATAAAACAGATTGTAGAACAGGAAGTTCCAGGCATTTCTTATGCTATAAGTAATCCCCGGCAGGCGGTGTGGTTTAAAAACTTGCTGGAAGCAGAGATTTTATATCAGCTATACCAGGAAAAGAAGCTGTCAGGCATCATAGATAACGGGGCTTATCCTTTGCTCCTTTATGCAGCCGTTCTGGAAGATCTGGTATTGAGCAGTATAAGGATAGGGGAAGAGGGTATCAGACTAAAAAGAGATCTTAAAGAAAAAGTCCAGAAGGAAGATTATGCCGAGCTGTATCAAAGGATAAAACAGATGGTAGAAAATGAGAAAGAAGGGCTTAAGATCTATCTAGAAGATATTTTTCCCCGCATGTTTCATTCCTTTTGCCATAACCCTTATGTAAGAACAGTTCCGGATAATATTGCTTTGGCTGCCTGGTTTTTATTTATAGAGCTGGCCTGTGGTGATAGCAAGGAGAAGGAGGATATATACCTTTTAACTGGATATTTATTGGCCGCCTGGAAATTAAGAAACAGGTATATAGATCCCCTGCAAAATGAACCGCAGGGATTAGAAAATGAAGAAGAAATTGATTATATGCGGTATATATGTTATCGCTCAGTAGCCCTGATTATTGCCAGGGAAATAGAGAGTATAGCCAGGCTGAAGTTTATGGCGTTTTAGGATTAAAGAGGCAGGAGATAAAAAAATCCTGCCTTTTCCTGTTCGCATTTATCCAGGGAGGAGTTTATTTTCTACTTTATTTTCGAGACTGCGCAGCTGGCTTAGGATTTCTTCTTCCCGGTATTCTGCTAGATTGATGTTCTGCAAAAAGTAGATGGTATTTTCGATACGATACTGGCTGTCTCTTATTTCCTGCCAGTATTTTTCTTCTTCATAGATGTTCATGCATTCCTGTAAACTGATGGCTCTTCCGGTTTCCAGATAATTCTTAAAAGCTTCTAAGGTTTTTACCTCCTGGTAGTTGCTGTGGATAAAAGATCTTTCTATTATAGTATTGTAGACATCTAAAGCCCGGTGTGCCTGTTTAAGTCGGTGCTCGATTTCTCTGATTTCCTGCTCGCATTTATTTATGAATTCTTGCTTTATATTTTCCCAGTCTTTAAGGACTTCTTTATAGCGATCACAGGCTTTTTCGTATTCACGGTATCTGATAAAATATATTTTTCGCTCCTGGTGATAGATTTCAGAGCTTTTGGCTTTAGTTTTTTTGCTAAAATTAAAGAAGATAAGGTTTTCTTTATTAACCCCGGTTTTTTCTGGTTTTTGAGGTTTGGAAGGGATATTATCAGGCTTAAAAGGCATTATTTCTTCCTGTTCTAATATGCCTGATCTATTTTCCAGCAGCTTATGCAGAAAGTTGATGTGCCGGTTTAAAATTTCCGTTTCCTTAAGGCTGGCTATACACATATTTATATCTTTCAAAAGCTCTTCTTTGGTTTTATAGGGCTTTTTGCTGTTTTTGCGTGCTTTGTAATAGTCGTGTATTTCTTTATCCATATCCGGGCTTTGTCTGAGATTTTCCAGTATACTTAAATCTTCAGCAGTAATCCTCTCTTCTTCCTTACCTTTGATAAAATAAAAACAGGTATTGGTAAAAGGATAATAATAAGGGCCCAGGTTTTCCAGGTATTCATTGGCAACAAAGTTTTCGATATCTTCGATTATTTTAAGGTTATCTTCCAGAAAAGAGAGCCAGGCTTTTTGACAGGAGGTGGGCTGGGCTTCTTCGCTTAATTTTAGATAATATTCTACCGGTATCTTAAGGGCGGCATTATAGAAATAAAATAATACCTTGGCGGGAGGGTAGCTTTGGAAAATCGAAAAATCCAAGCAGCAGGGATTTTCCTTATTTAAAAAAGTGAAAAACATGATTCATCCTCCTTAATAATCAGGATAATAACAACTATTTTCTATATTTTCCTTAAAATTCCTTTTTATGATTTAAAAATTTTTTAATTTTTTTCTTATTAAGAAAGGAGATGAGTTTTTATGCCGGACAGATTACCCTGGTTTGTAGAAAAATTCAGCCTTTATGATGAGGAATTTTACAGATGTCTAAAAGAAGTTCTGGATAAGGCTATGGCTACTTCGGCTCTGGATGAAAAAACCAAGTACCTTATCGTTCTTGCTCTAGATATAGCCAAGGGGGCAGCAGAAGGGGTAAGGGTTTTAGCGCAAAAAGCCCGGGAAAAAGGAGCTACGGAAGAAGAAATAAAAGAAGTGGTAAGGCTTGCTTATTATGTAAGCGGCATGGAAGTTATAAAGACTTCTTTAGCAGCTTTTGAATAACCTTACTTAAATTGGCAGGCAAAAAGCCTCTGCTTAAAGGGAATATATATATTAAGAAGAACTTTAGGCGGAGGTGTTGTTTATTCCGAATAAAAAGAAGAAGGTTTTAAGCGAGAAGGATTTGCTCAAGATAGAGATAGCCAAAGAATTAGGCCTGTGGGAACAAATAGAAAGGGAAGGCTGGGATTCCTTAAGCAATGCAGCCTGTGGAAGGATAGGAGGGATCATGAGCAAACGGTTGAGGCATAAAAAGAAAGAAGAATGAAAGGTTTAGGAAGAGAGTCAGCGAGCGGCTCTCTTTTTCTGCTATAATAAATTAATATATATTAAGGTGGAATAGGACAGGAGAGGCTATGAGGAGAGGTTTTGTACATTTACATAATCATACGGAATACAGCCTTTTGGATGGGGCCTGCCGCATTAAAGAGCTGGTAAAAAGGGCCTGTGAACTTGAAATGCCGGCTTTGGCCATTACCGACCATGGAGTTCTTTACGGGGTAATTGATTTTTATCGGGAGGCTAAAAAACAAGGAATTAAGCCGGTTATCGGCTGTGAAGTTTATGTTGCTACGCGCAGCCGTTTTGACCGGGAAGTTAAGCTAGATGATGATCAGTACCATTTAGTTCTGCTCTGTGCGGATGATAAAGGCTATAAAAACCTTATTGAGCTGGTAAGCAAGGCTTATCTGGAAGGTTTTTATTATAAGCCCCGGGTGGACAGGGAGCTTTTGGCAAAGCATCACGAAGGGCTTATTGCCCTTTCGGGGTGTGTGGCGGGAGAAATTCCTCAGCTTATACTGAAAGGCCAATATGATAAGGCCCTTCAGACCTCTCTTTTTATGGATGAACTTTTTGGACGGGGCAATTTTTATCTTGAACTGCAGGATCATGGTTTAAAGGAAGAAAAATATATATGCAGCGAACTTAAAAGGATAAGCCAGGCTACCGGTATACCCCTGGTAGCTACCAATGATGTACATTATATTGACAGGAAAGATGCTCCGGTACATGATGTTCTTCTCTGTATTCAGACAGCTTCTACCATTGATGATGAAAAAAGACTCCGCTTTCCCAATAGTGAGTTTTATTTAAAATCAGAGCAGGAAATGCGGGATTTGTTTGCTGATTATCCCGAAGCTCTGGAAAATACCTGGCTGATAGCCGAAAGATGCCATCTGGATTTCCATTTTGGACAGTTTCACCTGCCTTATTTTACGATTCCTGCTGGCTATACTGAAGAATCTTACCTGACTGAGCTGGTGGAGAAAAAGTTTAAGGAGAAATTCCCGCATCCCTCCCGGGAATTGGAAAACAGGCTTAGTTATGAGCTTAAAATAATAAATGAGATGGGATTTGCCCCGTATTTCTTGATCGTGCAGGATCTGGTCAACTGGGCTCGGGCTAACCGCATTCCGGTAGGGCCAGGAAGAGGTTCGGCAGCGGGTAGCCTGGTTTCTTATGTTTTGGGGATTACTACCATAGATCCTATTAAATATGATCTGCTTTTTGAACGGTTTTTAAATCCAGAACGGATAAGCATGCCTGATATTGATATCGATTTTTGTTTTGAAAAAAGGGATAAGGTTATTGAGTATATTATCAATAAATATGGTGCCGATAAGGTGGCGCAGATTATAACTTTTGGAACTATGGCCGCCCGGGCGGCCATACGTGATGTGGGAAGGGCCTTGAATGTTCCTTATAGTGAAGTAGACAGGATAGCCAAGATGGTTCCTGCTGAGCTGGGAGTAACTATAGATCGGGCGCTTAAAGTATCGCCTGAACTTATGCAGGCTTATGCGAGTGATTACACGACCAGGCGCATAGTAGATATTGCCCGGGCTTTGGAAGGAATGCCCCGCCATGCTTCTATACATGCCGCCGGGGTGGTAATAGGCAGGGAAAAACTCACCTCTATCCTTCCTTTGCAGAAAACACCGGAAGGACATGTGGTTACGCAATTTGCCAAAGAAACGGTTGAAGATATCGGCCTTCTTAAAATGGATATTTTGGGGCTTAGAACCCTCACCGTTATAGAACGGGCGGTTAATATCATCGAAAAAGTACACGGGGTAAAAATCCAGATGGAAAATATACCTCTTGATGATCCTGAGGTTTATAAGCTTTTATCCCGGGGAGATACTATAGGTGTATTCCAGCTAGAAAGTGACGGTTTAAGAAGGATACTTACTGAACTTAAGCCGGGTTGTTTTGAAGATATAATTGCCGTTATCGCTCTTTATCGCCCTGGACCTTTAGGCAGCGGCATGGTAGAAGATTTTATAAACCGCAAACATGGAAGGCAGAAGATAGAATATCCCCACCCGGCTCTAGAGGGCATCCTCCAGGAAACTTATGGGGTTATGCTTTATCAGGAACAGGTGATGAGGGTAGCCGAGGAGCTGGCAGGTTTTACCCTGGGAGAGGCTGATGTGCTGCGCCGGGCTATGGGTAAGAAAAAACCGGAAGAGCTTAAAGCCCAGAGGGATAAGTTTATAAACGGTGCTCGCCAAAATGGAGTAGATGCTGAGGTCGCCGGGCATATTTTTGACCTTATGGAGAGTTTTGCCGGCTATGGTTTTAATAAGAGCCATTCTGCTGCATATGCCATGATTTCTTATCAAACAGCTTACCTTAAGGCCCATTACCCGACTGAATATATGTGTGCCTTTTTATCCAGTGTGATCGATAACCAGGATAAAGTAGTTTTTTATATTAAGGAATGCCGCCGGCTGGGGATAAAAATTTTGCCGCCGGATATAAACGAAAGTTTTGAAAATTTTACCGTAGTAAAAGAAGGAATAAGGTTTGGGCTGGGAGCTATAAAAAATGTAGGCCTGGCTGCGGTCAAAAATATCGTGGAAGTGCGCCGGGAAAAGCCTTTTGCTTCCTTTTTTGATTTTTGCCGGCGGGTAGACTGGGGGGTTATAAACAAGAGGATGTTGGAAAATCTTATTGCCGCCGGGTGTTTTGATTCCTTAGGTATAACCCGCAAACAGGCTTTTATGGTGATGGAAGAATACATGGAACTGGCAGTTAAAATAAGGGAGAGCGAGTATAGTGATCAGCTTTCTCTTTTTGGAGAAACCGAAGAGGTATTTAAGGAGCCTTCCTTGCCGGAAGTAGGTGAATTAAGTGGGGATGAGCTTTTGCGCCGGGAAAAGGAAGCTTTAGGTTTTTATGTTTCCCGCAACCCTCTGGAGGAATATAGAAATGTTTTACCTCTACTGGCCACGCATAGCCTGGATGAGCTTAAAATGAAAGAGGAAGAAGTACATGTGCAGGTAGCCGGTATGGTAGCCGAGGTGCGGCGTCTCACCAGCCGCAAGGGGGAAAATTATGCCCGCTTTAATGTTGAGGACTTGACCGGGCGTATGGAAGCCTTTTTGTTTCCTTCTGCTTACCGGAGTAACATAAATAACCTGCGTACTGATTATCCTCTGGTTATAGAAGGCTATTACAATAATCAGGATGAGGAACCCAAGCTGATAGTTAACCGGATAAAAAGGCTGTCTTCTGATATCAATGAACTGCATATAAGGCTGCCGGAGGGAGTGCAGGATGAAAATGGTTTAAAGGACATGCTTATAGGCTTATTAAGGAAGAATAAGGGTAAGGCCAGGGTTATTCTGTATCGGAGGCAGGGAAAACCGGTAATATTAAAAGATGATTATAATGTAAAGCCTAGTTTGGAATTAAAGCAGGAACTGGAGAAGATGTGTGGAAAGGGAAATGTATGGTTTGCTTAAAAAAGCCAAGGAGGGAGTCTTATGAATCATAACTACCTGGGAGAGGAATATGTAGTGGTAAAGGCTTTAGAAAACGGGGTTACCATTATAGGACTGACCAGAGGCAAAGATACCAAGTTTCATCATACAGAAAAACTGGATAAAGGGGAAGTTATGCTCCTTCAGTTTACCGAACATACTTCGGCTATGAAGATACGCGGTCATGCCCAGATTTATACTAAACATGGAGTTATAACCAGTGAAAGTGCAGGGGGCGGAAGCAAATAAAAAGAGGGCAAGAGCAGTAGGCCTGGGGGAAAGGGAAGATTTTAAGGAAGAGGTGAATATATGCGCAAGACTAAGATAATTTGTACTATTGGACCAGCCAGTGAAAAGGTGGAAATACTGGAAGAGATGTTGCAAAAAGGCATGAATGTGGCCCGGCTTAATTTTTCTCATGGCACGCACGAAGAACATAAAAGAAGGATTGATAATCTTCGTTTGGTGGCGCGGGATAAAAGAGAACCCCTGGCTATAATGCTGGATACCAAGGGCCCGGAAATAAGAACCGGGAAACTGGAAAAAGGAAAAGTAAAGCTTTTAAGCGGGCAGAGGTTTGTTCTTACTACCCGGGATATTATAGGCAATGAAAAGGAGGTACATGTAAATTACCCGCATTTGCCGGAAGAAATAGAAATAGGGACTTCGATTCTTTTGGCTGATGGCCTTATAAGCCTTCTGGTAGAAGAGATTAAGGGGACCGACATAGTTTGCCGGGTAATAAACGGGGGCGAGTTAGGAGAAAAAAAGGGGGTAAATATTCCCGGTGTTCCTCTTAACCTGCCTTTTCTAAGTGAAAAGGATAAGGAAGATATAATTTTCGGCATTGAAAATGAGGTAGATTATATTGCGGCTTCTTTTGTCCGCACAGCAGATGATGTTCTGGAGATAAGGCGCATTTTAGAAAGCAGGGGGGCTGATATCGATATAATTGCTAAAATAGAAAGCCAGGAAGCCGTAAATAACCTGGATGACATAATAAAAGTTGCTGACGGCATTATGGTGGCCAGGGGCGATTTAGGGGTAGAGATACCGGCAGAAGAAGTGCCTCTGGTGCAGCGCAAGATAGTGGAAAAGTGCAATCAGGCGGGCAAAATGGTAATCATAGCTACCCAGATGCTGGAATCCATGATCAATAACCCGCGTCCTACCCGGGCGGAAGTTTCTGATGTAGCCAATGCTATATTCGGGGGAGCAGATGCAGTAATGCTTTCCGGAGAGACAGCTGCCGGCAAGTATCCGGTCATAGTAGTGGAAACTATGGCCCGTATTGCTAAAAGGGCAGAAGAAGATCTGGCTTATGATGAAATCCTGCGCCGCAAGGCTTTGCACCGTACTAATTCGGTGACTGATGCTATAAGTTATGCTACCTGTGCGACGGCTGCCAACCTGGATGCCGGAGCCATAATAACTGCTACCCGTACTGGCTATACAGCCAAGATGGTAGCCAAGTACCGGCCGCAGGCCAAGATTATTGCTGCTACCCCGGATAGGCGGGTATTTAATAAATTAGCCCTGGTATGGGGAGTATATCCGGTAGTTATTGATGAAACCGAGGGGACAGATGCGCTTTTTGAAGAATCGATAAAAAAAGCCTTAGAAAATGGTTATATCAAACATGGAGATCTGGTAGTGCTTACTGCCGGTACTAGAGCAAGCGTTTCGGGAGGGACTAATCTTTTGAAGGTGCATGTGGTGGGTAATATCTTGCTGGAAGGTATGGGGATAGGCGATGCCGTAAGCGGCAGGGTAAAAATAGTAGTTCATCCGGATGATTTAGCCAAAGTAGAAGCAGGCGATATAGTTGTAACTACTGGGGCAGATGAAATGCTCGCTCCCTGTCTGGAAAAAATAGCTGGCCTTATTGCTGAAGAAGGAGGACTTACTTCTAATGCAGCTATTATGGGACTTACTTATCATATCCCGGTTATTGTAGGAGCAGCGAATGCTACCAGTATATTGAAAGATGGTATGATAATAACCATGGATACTCCACGCGGCAAAGTATACCAGGGATTAGCCCAGGTAAAATAGAGCCTGTCAGCAAAAAAAAGGCTGCCTTCAAGGCAGCCTTTTCTATTTTTTCCGTCAGGTTTACGGCTTAAACTTTATAGAGTGCAGACCTTTTTAAAAGAGTGGTTTTCAGTTTAAACCGCTAAACCGTTTTTCAGGCCTTAATAATATTATTTACCTTTGAACTCGGCTTTTCTCTTTTCCAGGAAGGCGTACATGCCTTCTTTCTGGTCTTCAGAAGCGAAGAGCATGGACCAGCCGAGCTGTTCTAAGCGGCTTCCCGTTTTAATATCGGTATTCATGGACATATTGATAGCGTTCTTGGCTTCTCTTAAAGCCAGAGGAGATTTCTTGCACAGTTTCTTGGCAAATTTAATAGCTTCATTCATAACTTCAGCAGCCGGAACTACCATATTCACTAGGCCGATTTTTTCAGCGATCTGGGCATTGAAGAATTCGCCGGTGAATATATACTGCTTGGCTATGCAGATGGAAGCAGAACGCGGAAATCTCTGGGTCCCTCCTGCACCCGGGAATATACCCAGGTTGATTTCCGGAAGGCCAAGAGTAGCATTATCGGCAACTATCCTGATATCAGCTGCTAAAACCATTTCCAGCCCGCCGCCTAAAGCCAGGCCGTTTACAGCGGCGATTACCGGTTTATGGTTGTCTTCGATAGCAAAGATAGTGCGATGTACTTTATCCAGGAAGTCTCGAGCCTGGAAAGCATTGTAGTCTTTGACTGCTGCCAGGTCGGCACCAGCGGCAAAAGCGTTTTCATTACCGGTTATAATTATAACCTTTACTTCCGGATCGTCATTAGCTCCGCTTAAAACCTCATAAGCTTCATCTAGTACGGTGGGATTTACAGCATTGAAAGCTTTGGGACGATTGAGCTGCATGATCAAAATGCCGGGTTCTTCCATTCTAACTAATATAGTTTCATATTGTTTTTCACGATAGGACATGAATTAACCTCCTTCTAATTCCCCCGCTTAAAAATTACTTCTGCTGGCTGTAATCATAGAAGCCGCGGCCTGTTTTTCTTCCCAGCCATCCAGCACGTACATACTGTTTGATAATGGGAGCAGGACGATATTTGGGATCGCCAGTTTCTCTGAAGAGTACGTTGGCAACTTCGAGAGCTATGTCAAGACCAACCATGTCAGCCAAGGTGAACGGACCCATCGGCCATCCAGCACCAAGCCGCATAGCTTTGTCGATATCTTCGATAGTTGCTAACCCTTCCATGAGTATGAAAGCAGCTTCGTTCATTCCGGGGATGAGGATGCGGTTTACAACAAAGCCCGGACCTTCTTTTACTTTTATAGGCTTCTTGCCGATTTCTTTGGAGAGAGCTATTACAGCTTCAACAGTTTCTTCGGAAGTTTGGAGAGCAGGGATAACTTCTATTAACTGCATAACCATAGCAGGATTGAAGAAGTGCATACCTACAACCTTATCAGGTCTTGCATAAGCAGCAGCAATTTCCGTTATGGGCAGAGAAGAAGTGTTGGTGGCAACAATTACTTCCGGCTTTACGATGTCCGAGAGTTTCTTATAGAGGTCTTTCTTTATTTCGAGATTTTCAACTACTGTTTCAATAACGAAATCTACTTCAGCGATGTCCTGTAAATTAGTAGTTCCGGTAATGTTACCTAATACAAAATCTTTAGCGCCGGCAGGAACCTGTCCTTTTTCTTCAGCTTTGGCCAATCCTTTGCCTATTTTAGCGATACAACCATCTACGATTTCCTGTTTGATATCATAAACAATGACCTTTTTACCTGCGCCAGCAACTGCCCAGGTAATACCCATTCCCATTGTTCCAGCACCTAAAACAGCAATTTTTTCAATAGCCATCATATTACCCCCTCATAATTTTTAAAAAATTTTGCTTCCCTGTTATTAAATAAAATCCTGCCTTCTTTTTTATCACCCCCCATAAATGGCTAAAATAATTAGCGGGCATTTATGCTTAAACACAAAACCGATTTCTAAAAAGTACAAAATAGAGCCTGTCCCAATATATTATTATATTTGCTGGTTACTAAATTATTACTGGCAACTAAGAAAGGAAAAATTAAAGGGGTAATTGCATTCCTCTCCACATAAATAATAATAGCACATTTAAGAAAAAAGTTTTATACCATTTTTGTCGTTTTTATAAAAAATAAAAATAAAAAATATTTAAAAAATAATTTGGAGATGATTAACGACGGTGGGCAGCCCGGATTTGAGCCAAAGCGCGCTCGATCTGGACCTGATTGATTATCAACTCCAGGGTGAAGGTATCTAATTGTCCGGTAGGGGGTAAATTACGCTGCTGCTGAAACTCCTGCAAAAAAGAGGTGTATTCTTCTTCATTTTGCATACCCAGCTCTTTGAGCAGGGAGATGACTTCTTTTTTTTGTTCTTCGGTTAAATTTACCGGTTTATTCCTATCGGCAATATAAATATAGCTGATTTGCGGATTATTTGCGTTATCCTTATGGAAATAAGAAGAAGAAATTTCTTCTTTTTTTTCTTCTTGCTTGAGAGAAGAAGTTTTGTCTTCTTCTTCCGCGGGAGATGTTGTCTTTTCTGTTTGAGGCTGGGCAGTGCTGTATTTGGCCAGAGCCTGGGCATTAGCGGCCAGGCTTAATGTGGAACCAGCAGTTATGGCAGCTGCCAGGATCAGGGAAAAAAATACGATATATTCTTTGCGCATGGACTAACTCCTCCCCCGATTAAAAAGCAGATGTACAATTAGATTTTAGAATATTGGAAATAATTTAGCAATATCGCCTGTTACAAAAATAAAAAGCAGTATCTCTACTGCTTTTTAGCTCTATGGTGCCAGAGGTGGGACTCGAACCCACACGCCAAAGGCACACGATTTTGAGTCGCGCTCGTCTGCCAATTCCGACACTCTGGCTTATTGTTTAATTCAAACGCAATATTATTATAAAGACTGGGGGGTTTATTGTCAAGACGGATGAAAAAGGCATAAAATATAAAAGGTATGTTTTTCATCAGAGCAATACCATTTATTCCATAATGCGGAAAAAGGATTTTGCCCTATTTTGCCGAAAATTTTGAGTAAGGAAATCCATCATACTAAAGAGAGGCGAGAAAATAACTGCCAAAAGGGGAATTCGCATCATGTATACAGATGAGCAGCTGGTAAAGAAGAGTCTTAAGGGAGATGTGGCAGCTTTTGAAGAACTAGTTTTACGCTATCAGAATAAGGTATACGCCCTGGCTTATCGATATATGGGAAATGAAGAAGATGCTTATGATATAACCCAGGAAATTTTTTTAAAAGCTTTTCGTTCTTTAAGGACTTTTAAGGGAAATTCCAGCTTTGGTACCTGGCTTTACCGGGTAGCTACCAATGTGTGTTTAGATGAATTGAGGAGGCGCAAACGCAGGGTTATTCCTCTATCGCTGGATGAGCCTCTAGCTACGGAAGATGGCGATGAGCTGGAAAAAGATATAATTGATCCTTCACCAGGAGCGGACATAATATATGAAAGACGGGAATTTTCCGAATACATATGGACCTTTCTCAATCAGATGAAACCTGAACATAAAACTATTATCGTTTTAAGGGATATGA
Organism: Thermosyntropha lipolytica DSM 11003; assembly: GCF_900129805.1. Lineage (GTDB taxonomy): Bacteria > Bacillota > Syntrophomonadia > Syntrophomonadales > Syntrophomonadaceae > Thermosyntropha > Thermosyntropha lipolytica. The sequence continues at coordinate 14,700 of NZ_FQWY01000014.1, read as the reverse complement.
TGGATTTAAGCTATGAGGAAATAGCACAAATACTAAACTGTTCCGTAGGAACGGTAAAATCCAGGCTGAACCGGGCCAGAAATATTTTGCGCAAAAAAATTGAGGAGAAGGAACTTTTGTTTTAATCCTCTCGTCTAAAAAAGCGAGGAGGAAAGATATCATGAGGTGCAATCAGATAAAGGACCTGTTGTCCCCTTATATGGATGGAATGACTAATGAAAAAGAGAATAGATTAGTTAAAGAGCATCTGGCTGAATGTCCATCTTGTCGTGAGGAACTGGAAAGAATGCAGTTTATAGCTCTTTGCCTTAATAAAATGGAGGTTCCTCCTTGTCCAGAAGGATTGGTTCTTGATGTGCGCAAACGTATTGTGGAAGAAAAGAATAAAGTATTTTCCCTGCGCGAGGCAGCCAAACCCAAAAGACAGGGATGGATGGCAGCCGGGATTGCTGGTATTGCTCTTCTTATCGGTATATATATCAACAGTATTTTACCAGTAGAAAACATAGCTTTTCTATGGCGGGATAAAGATAGTGAAGCAGGCAAAAATGTGGCCATAGTTGGAAAAGGGCCTCTAGACCGCATAATGGGGATAACAGGCATAGGAAAAGAAGAAAAAAGGGTAGCTCAGGCGCCCTTTACGGAAGATGAAGATAATGATGGCGGAAATGTTGCTGTAACCGATAAAGAGACGGTGAAACCTGCTGTCCCAGGTAAAAAATCTGCTGGCGGTATATATGTAGCCGAACAGCTGGCTGCCCAGATTAAAGTAGGTGATATTGACAAATCGACCCAGGAAGTCATAAAACTGGCGCAGGCTAGCGGGGCAGAATATAAAATAGTTGATAGTATGCAGCCGCTTTCGGGAGAAGCTACTAAAACCATCGAGTTAGCGGTAGAAAAAGATAAAGCTGACAGCATAATACAGCAATTAAGCTTACTGGGAGAAGTAAGCGATACTTCCCGTAATCAGGTATCCTTAACCGAACAGTATAATAAAGTGCAGGAAGAAATTAATATATTAAACGAAAAAATAGCCCAGGCAGAAAAGGAAGGGAATGCTGAAGCTAAAGCTGATTTAGAGAAGAAGCTGCAGGAATTAAACGGGGTAAAAAATGATATCGAAGGGAAGATGGCTAAAATTACCTTGAAGGTATATCTGGTGGAAAATGTTAAGCCGTAAAAATAGAAGAGCTTAAACAGGACAGGGTGTCCTGTTTTTTTATTATTTTTTAACCTAACCAGGTTAAGAATGGTTATAATAAATCAAGAGTAACCTTGCGGAGAGTGGGTTTTATGAGTGGAGAAAAACTTATGCTGGTAGATGGGAACAGCCTGCTTTTTAAGGCTTTTTATGCTCTGCCCCTTCTGCACAATCGGGAAGGGGTTTTTACCAATGCGGTTTATGGTTTTTTAACTATGCTTAACCGGGTTCTGGAACAGGAAAACCCTACCCATGTAGTAGTAGCTTTTGATAAAGATAAAAAAACTTTTCGCCAGGAGATGTATGGCGATTACAAGGCTAACCGGGTTGCAGCTCCCGATGAGCTTTTAGGACAGTTTGCGCTTATACGCCAGGTTTTGGATGCCCTTAACATAACATATCTGGAGCAGGAAGGGTATGAAGCCGATGATATTATAGGCACTTTGAGTTATAAGGCAGAACAAAGAGGTATAGATACAGTTATTGTAACTGGTGATGGCGATGCTCTGCAGCTGGTATCGGATAAAGTAAAGGTATTGATGAGCCGCAAAGGGATAACTGATATAGCCGTGTATGATGAAGAAGAAGTAAAAAATAAATGGGGAGTAGAGCCTTATCGTTTGGTGGAGGTAAAAGCTTTAATGGGGGATAGCTCTGATAATATTCCCGGGGTGGACGGGATAGGACCTAAAACTGCTGTTAAACTGATTAAAGAATACGGGGATTTAGAAAACCTGTATGCGCACATTGATGAGATAAAAGGGGGCAAGCTGGCCGAAAAGCTAAAGGAACAAAAGGATATAGCATTTTTAAGCCGGGAACTGGCGACTATCAAAAGAAATGTGGATATTGCCTGGGATGAGGAAAAATTTAAAAGGCGGGAACCAGATTGGCAGGTTTTAAAAGACCTGTACCAGAAACTAGAATTTAACAGTTTTTTACAGGCTCTGGAAAAGAAAGGATCAGGGCTGATGCCGGAAACCTCCACCCTTCCTTCTTTGGAGGTCAGGGAAGTAAAGGGTGAAAAAGAGGCTTTAGAGCTGGTACAAAGGGCGAAACGCGAAGGAGAAATAGCTTTAGCTTTCAAGGCCGATTATCATCATCCTATGTGGGCCAGGATAGAAGATATTTTCTGTGCGCTAGGAAAAGATGTATATCGTTTGCATTTAGATGAGGAAGAGAAAATCTTGTGGCTAAGGCCTCTTTTGGAAGATGAAAATATAAAGAAAGTTGTGCATAATGCCAAGTTTATGCAGGTTATCCTGAGCCGCTATGGTGTAAGTTTGCGAGGTTTAAAAGGGGATATCCTTTTGCTCTCTTATGTTCATGACCCGGCTCTGGATGCTGAGGATATCTGTCAGCTTTTTACCCGGTTCTTGGGAATTAGAGTGGAAAAAAGCGATATCCCTTTACAGGTCGGTATGTTTAATGATCTTTACCAGGTAATTTATCAAGAAACCCCTGCCGAGCTTATTGAACTTTTGGATAGGGTAGAGATGCCGCTCTCCTTTATACTTGCCGATATGGAGATGGCAGGAATAAAGGTGGATAAAAGGGTTTTAGAAGAGCTGACCGCAGAGTTTGCCAACCGCATAAAAAAATATGAGGAGAAAATTTATACCCTGGCAGGTGGCGAGTTTAATATTAATTCTCCCAAACAATTGGGAAAAGTATTGTTTGAAGATTTGGGTTTAAAGGTGGTAAAAAAGACTAAGACGGGATATGCTACCGGAGTTGAGGTTTTAGAAGAACTATATGATCAGCATGAAATAATACCTTATATATTAGGCTATAGGCAACTGGCTAAACTGAAGTCAACTTATACTGATGCCCTGGCAAATCTTATTCATCCGGTAACGGGCAGGGTACATACTATTTTTAAGCAGGCGCAGACGGTAACCGGCAGGTTGTCCAGTGTGGAGCCCAATTTACAAAATATTCCGGTAAAAATGGAAGAAGGACGCAGAATAAGGAAAGCTTTTGTAGCCTGCGATGAAGATCATGTACTCTTGTCGGCTGATTATTCGCAGATAGATTTGCGATCTCTGGCACATATAAGCGGTGATGAGGTGCTTATCGATACTTTTGTTAAAGGGATAGATATACACAGGCGTACCGCAAGTGAAATATTTAAGGTTCCCCTGGAGAAGGTGGACGAGGAATTGCGAAGGCGGGCCAAAGCAGTTAATTTTGGTATTATTTATGGTATAAGTGATTTTGGATTGGCCAGGGATACCGGAGTAAGCCGGAAGGAAGCTAGAGAATATATTGAAAAATACCTTAACAGTTATCCTGGGGTCAAGAGGTATATGGAAGAAATAGTTGAGATGGGTAAAAAATATGGTTATGTAGAGACGATATTAAAAAGAAGGCGGTATTTGCCGGAACTTAATTCCCCCAATAAAACTTTGCAGGCTTTAGCCAGGCGTATGGCACTTAACACGCCTATACAGGGCACTTCGGCCGATATAATTAAGCTGGCGATGCTCAGGATTGATGAAGAGCTAAAAAAACGAGGCTTAAAAGCCAAAATGCTTTTGCAGGTACACGATGACCTGATTTTCGAAGTGCCCAGGGACGAGCTGGAAGAAACGGCAGCTCTTATAAAGCAGGGCATGGAGAATGCTATAAGGCTTAAAGTGCCCCTGGAAGTAGCGATTAAAGTTGGACCTAACTGGTATGATATGCAGCCTTTAGAATTAGGGAAGTCTTAGTAGGAGGTATAGCTTTGCCTGAATTGCCGGAAGTAGAAACTATAAGAAGATCGCTGGCTTTTTTATGCGGAGCCCGCATCAGACATGTCGATATGCGGCGGGAAGATGTTGTACGGAGCAAAGATTATGATTTTAAAGAGCTTTATGGGCAAAAAATAGAGGATATCGGGCGCAGGGGCAAGTTTCTGATTTTAAAACTGGAAAAAGATTTGCATATTATCTTGCATTTGGGCATGAGTGGACGTTTTTTTGTCGTTGAGGAAGAAATTTTAATAGACCAGCCCCATATCCACTGCATAATTTATTTGGACAATGCTTACAAGCTTGTTTATCAGGATCCCCGGCGTTTTGGCGGGATCTGGCTGGTTAAAGACCGGGAAAGTTTTTTTAGCTGTATGGGGAAAGAACCCCTGCATGATGATTTCAACTGTGCCTATCTGAGTGAAATAGCCAAAAGGCATAAGACGGCGATTAAAAGCCTTTTGCTCCAGCAGAAGGTGGTAGCCGGTATAGGCAACATATATGCCGATGAAGCGCTTTTTGCTTCCGGGATAAGGCCGGATAGAAAAGCGTGCAGCCTAACCCATGATGAAGTAGAAGCTTTATGTAAAGCAATAAAGGAAGTTTTATTGAGGAGCATAGAAGCAAAAGGTACTACTTTTCGCGATTACAGGGATGGATATGGGAGAAAGGGCAATTTCCAAAACTTTCTTGCCGTGTACGGACGGGAAGGTGAGGCCTGTCCACGCTGCGGTGCTAAGATTAGCCGGGAAAAGATAGGGGGAAGAAGCAGCTATTTTTGCCCGGAATGCCAGAAGTAGGGGTTTCACACTTTACCGCTCTTATCCATATATATATAGTGCTTACAAAATTACTAACTGGATAGGAGTGGAATTTATATGGAGCTTTTATCTATTTTGCTGTTTTCCCTGGCGGTGAGCGCAGATGGCTTTATGGTAGGAACGGCATATGGAATAAGAAAGATAAAGATCCCCCTGCTTTCTCTCCTGGTTATATCCTTAGCTTCTGCAGGTGCTGTAACCCTTTCCATGTTGTGTGGCAAAGGATTAAGCCTTTTTTTATCTCCACAAGGGGCGAAGATGGCAGGAGGGTTTATGCTGGTATTAGTAGGCCTTTATTTTTTGTTTTGTGCCTGCCGGGAAAGGATATCAGCATGGCCACAAGAAGATGAGCCTCTGTTGACTTTTAGCATAAAATCACTGGGAATAATTATCCTGATATTGAAGGAACCTGTGAAGGCTGATTTTGATTGTTCAGGCGAGATAAGCAGCCGGGAAGCTTTCTTTTTAGGTATGGCTTTGGCTATGGATGCTTTCGGGGCCGGGATAGGTCTGGCCATGGCTGGTTTTGATATTTTGTTTACTGCTGCCCTGGTTGGTATGATAAAATTTATCTTAGTAAAGGTTGGGCTTGGGGCAGGAAATTTGGTTCAGAGCCATAAATATAAACATTTATCGGCATTAGTTTCAGGTTTGATTTTTATAACTATTGGCATGCTGGAATTCTTTTAAGAGATGGTGATAATAGGTGAAAATAATAGGATTAACTGGCGGGATTGCCAGTGGGAAAAGTACGGTAGCTAAAAAACTTGCGCAATTGGGGGCTTATGTTATTGATGCAGATAAGGTTGCCCATATGATAATAGAACCTTATAAACCGGCCTGGTATGATATTGTTGAAGAATTTGGGGAAGAGGTGTTAAATGCTGATAAGACTGTAAATCGTGAAAGATTAGGGAAGATAGTATTCAATAATCCTGACCTTTTACAAAAATTAAACAACATAACCCATCCGCGGATTATGGAGTTTTTTAAGGAGGAGATACAAAGGCTTAAGGCTGAGAAGAGCGATTCAGTTATAGTTCTGGAAGTGCCTTTATTGTATGAAACCCATATGGACCGCATATGTGATGAAGTCTGGGTAGTATGGGTAGACTATGAAACGCAAATAGAGAGGCTGTGCAGGCGAGATAAGATAAGTGTTGAGGATGCGGTTAAGAGGATTAGTGCTCAAATGCCGTTGGATGAGAAAGCCAGGAGAGCCAAGGTGGTAATAGATAATCGTCACAGCTTGGAAGAGACCATGGCTAAAACTGTTAAATATTTTAATGAAATAGTGGGAGATCCTTAAAATAAATTATTAAGTATAAGTATATATTGAGCCTGGAGGTTTAGATTTGAGAAGAAAAAAGTCTTCGCCGTTAGAAGTTATAATATGGATTTCTATTTTGGTATTTTTAGCACTTGTTTTAACTTTTCCCAAATGGATTACCTTTTTTTACCCTAAACCGCATAGTGAAATAGTATTTGCTGAAGCGGGCAAGAACAATATAGATCCATATCTGGTTTTTGCCATCATGCGCACTGAAAGTAAATATCAGACAGCAGCTGAATCTTCAGCCGGAGCCAGGGGACTAATGCAGATTATGCCGGATACTGCGTTTTGGATAGCCAAACAGAAAGGTATTAATAATTTTGATATAACTTCTTTGTATGATCCCGAGGTTAATATAGCTTTTGGCTGCTGGTATCTGGCTGATCTTTCCCGGGAATATAAAGGCAATTTGCCTCTGGTTATAGCAGCATATAATGCAGGACGGGGAAATGTGAGGGAATGGTTGAATGAAGGAAGATGGAATGGTAATCTTAAGGAGCTTGATAAAATACCTTTTCCCGAAACCAGGACTTATGTGCGCAATGTGCTGAAAGCTTATGAAGCTTATAAAGCTATATATGAAGAATAGAAAAGAGCTAACCGGATATCCGGTTATTTTTTTGGACCTTGAAGGAATAAATTTGCTTATGTGGGAATATATTGTTGATAGCCTGAATGCGATGGGGGGATATTTTTGTATATAAAATTTAGACAGGCAGCAGTAATTACATCTTTTTTGGGCTTGTTTATTTTAATAATAGGTATCGTATGGGCGCAAAACAGAATAATTTCCGTATCCAACCTGGAAGAACGGCCGTTTAATGTCGGAGTGGTTGGAAATATTTATAATATTTCTCCTCCTCTGTTTTCCAGCCCGGAGGAAAAGATGATAGCTTCTGCTATGTATGAAGGCCTGGTATGTTATGATGAGGAAAGCCAAAGCATAAGGCCTAACTTGGCAGTTAACTGGAAATATGCTAATGATGGAAAAAGCCTGCTTTTATACTTAAAGCCTGATGTGAGGTTCCATAATGGTAAGATATTTACTGCCTATGATGTAAAAAAATCCTTCGAAAATAGTTTTATTAACACTAAAGAAGTATCAGATATGAGTATGTTTTTATCGATTGCCGGCAGTGAAGAGAGGCTTAAAGGGAAGAGCACGGAAATTTCGGGTATAGAAGTTATAAATAAGTATACAGTAAGAGTAAGGTTTAAAGAGCCTAATTCTGCTTTTATTTTTATGCTGACTAATCCTGTTTTTTATATATACGATCTGGATGATAAAGTAAAAGTTGCTCCAGGAACCGGGCCCTTTATGTTTAAAGAGGATAAAGATGGGAGCATAATCCTGGTAAAGAATGAGAAGTACCACCGCCAGGAGCCACGAATTTCTGTTCTGAACATAAGATGGTTTAAAGATCCTTATTCAGCTTTAAATGAATATAAAGCTGGTAAACTAGATTATCTCGATAAGGTTCCTTTGCCGGAGATAAAAAACTTAAAAGCCGGGGATGAATATAAAGGCCTTTGGGTAGAGAAGAAGCTTTTTGCTACCTACTGTATAGGATTTAATTTGCACAGGGAGCCTTTTATGGATAATTATCAGCTTAGAAGAGCGGTAAATTATGCGATTGACCGCAAGGCTATTATCGAAAATGTACTGGCAGGATCTTGTATTCCGCTTAAAGGAGTGGTGCCGGAAGGTTTGGGAAGCTACCGGAGTGAGATGTGGGGATATACCTATGATCCGGATAAGGCGAAGAAACTTTTAGCAGAGGCAGGGTATCCTGAAGGGAAAGGGCTGCCTCCTCTGATACTCAGTTATAACCTAGATGAAGGACACAGGATGGTAGCAGAGTCCATAGCCCAACAGTTAGGGAATATAGGGATTCAGGTTAGGATGAGGCCATTAGAATGGGGAGAGTTTAAGAAAGGCTTGCAGGAAAGGGATTTTGTTTTCTTCCGCCTGGGCTGGTATGCTGATTATCCTGATGCGGATAATTTTTTGTATAGCATGTTCCATAGTAAGATGATAGGGCTTACCAATTATACAGGATATTATAATCCCCAGGTAGATAAGCTGCTTAACGCAGCCAGAGCGGAAGTAAAAAGCAATGGAGAAAGGATTAAACTTTTGAAAAGGGCGGAAGAGATAATCACTGATGATGCAGCCTGTCTATTTCTGTTCCAGAATAGAAAGTTTGCTCTTAAAGGGAAAGAAGTAAATAACCTGAAATTAGACTCTATGGGAATGCTCAACTGGCATGAAATAGAATTGTTAAAACCGATAGGGGGGGAAAAAACTTAATGGGAACGAACCCTGGTTTATCTGCAGAGTTTAAGTTATTAAGTGTTGACAGCTGCGGATAAATTGATATATAATAACTTTTGCCGGTTAATATAAAAAAGATATGCGGTGATGGTGGAATAGGCAGACACGCTTGTTTGAGGGGCAAGTTCCCAGTAGGGAGTGAGGGTTCAAATCCCTCTCACCGCACCATAATGCCAGGGAGAGCTGCAGTAAAAGCTGCAGCTTTTTTATTTTCATAGATGTAAAAAGGAATTGGGGCATGATAGATGGAACTAATTTATGAATGCTGATTTAAAAAAAGGAGGTTGAAAGCAGTGATAAACTGGAAAGAAGATTATACTATCGGGGTAGAACATATTGATGAACAGCACCGCAGGCTTTTTGAAATTGCAGGCCGGGCTTATCAGGTGATGCGTGATGATGTGAGTATTGATAAGTATGACCAGATTGTGGCCATTCTGCAGGAACTTAAAGAGTACACTGTCTATCATTTCCAATCGGAAGAAGAGTATATGCAGAGTATAGGCTATAAAAAGTTTTTGTCCCATAAGGTAGAGCATAATGATTTTATAGAAAAAATAAACAGCATCGATTTAGAAAAGGTTGATGAGGAGCAGGATAAGTTTATACTGGAGCTTTTGGATTTTATAGTTAACTGGATTGATAAACATATATTGGGCATGGATAAGATGATAAAGTAAGGTTTTTAAAAGCATATATCCGCAAAGGGTATATGCTTTTACTTTTTTTAAATTAGCTTTTGGACGAAGCTTTTTTTTCTTTCCAGATCTCAGGTGAGTATATGGAGAGCAGGTGTACTCTTTTTTCAAAGCTGCTGGGAGGTTTCAAGAGAAGTTTTTGCATATGGGAAAAAAGATGCGGGTTTTTTTCCATTTCTATAAATTTACCATGGGCAGGCAAAAGCAAGGAGGCCTGGGTTTGGGCTATTTTTTCTAGGGAAGAAGACATTTTATCCCTAAACAGTACGGGAAGGGGCAAAAGGAATTTGTCTTTTATATTGACTATTACATCTGCTATGTACATTATATCTTCCCTGCGGTTAAACAGGACTATGTCATGCAGAGTATGGCCTGGCACATAAAGAACCTGCCAGTCCGGGAAAAAAGGCAGATAATCTCCGTCCTGCAAGGGATATTCTGGATTTATTCTGGGATCAAAGAAGGTTCTTTCCAAACGGCGCTTTTGTCCCCGGGCAACTGATTGAGCCATGATGCAGTCCAGTTTATGCTGCAGTCTTCCGCCTATGCCGCTGTACCAGTTGTCTATAGTGTGATAGGCGGCAATCGGTATGCCGTATTTTCGCCTTAAAGTATTAGCTCCTCCGGAATGGTCAGGATGCATGTGGGAGACGATGGCCAGTCTGATAGCATGGGGAGAACAGCCTAAATGTTCATGGCAGTATTTTTCAATACGTTTTACATCATTTATTGATCCGGAGTCAAGCAGTAGAAGACCGTGGGGATACTCTACTAGAAATATATTGCATATATATCCTCTTATAACATGAAGGTTAAAGTCGGTAAACTTAAAATAGCTTTTTTCCATTTGGCCAAGCCCCCTGCAGTTTAATTTAACAGGTTGTGATGATAAATTCGCGGTGCAAGCCATAATTCCTTTTATTTTTTTATTTTATTCGCCTGGCTGCTTGCAATTTACTCTCTTATTTAATTATTATGCTAAAATATTTTAAGGTGTATTATATTTGTATGTAAATTAAAGGAGGCTAAAAAATGGGCAAGTATGAGTTTTATGATTTAGTTCTGGATGGGCCTATTGCCATCATTACTTTAAATCGTCCCGATCGCTTGAATACGATGGGATATGGGCCGTGGAAGGAAATGGCTGTTATTCAGGATGAGATTGATGCCCATCGGGAGGTAAGGGCAGTTATCATCAAAGCGGAAGGGGAACATTTTTGTGCCGGCATTGATTTAAAAGATTTAGAAAAAGTTGATTCCTACTGGGTGGCAGATAATATAGCCTGGCTGCAAAGGCTTTACAACAGATGGCAGGAGATGAATGCGGTAAGCATTGCAGCTGTACATGGTTTATGTTATGGTTCAGGTTTTGAGCTTATTACCTGCATGGATATAAGGATAGCTTCCGAGGATGCCCGGTTTGCCATACCGGAAGTAAGGTTTGGTTTATCGCCGGATATGGGTGGAAGCCAGAGACTGCCGCGCCTTATAGGTCCAGGACAGGCCAAAAGGCTCATTTTGGCCTGTGAGGAGATAGATGCCAGGGAAGCCAGGGAAATAGGGTTTGTTGAGGTAGTAGTTCCCAGAGAACAGCTTTATGAAAGGGCACTTAAAATGGCCAAAAGGATTGTTAATAATCCGCCCTGGGCAGTGAGGTTTGGCAAGAAAGCGATAAATGCCTCTCTGGACAGCAGCATAGCCGGAGGAATGCTTTTAGAACAAATCCAATCCATCTTCTGCTGTGGAACCGAAGACCAGAAGGAGGCTATAAGGGCATTTTTTGAAAAGCGCAGGCCGGAATTTAAAGAGAGGTAGCTATTTATAAAAGCTATTTCGCATATTTAGCTATGGGCAGTACATACTAAGGAAAGGACCAAGAGAAGGGAATCAAGTATTAAAAATTCCTAATTCTCGATTTTATTAAGGCGGTGAATAATTTTCTAAGGAGGAAAATTATTCTGAGTAATTTTTTCTGTCCCGCAGCCTATAAATGTTAGTTATTGCGGGTTAAGCAGTTGGCATGTTTATTGCAAAATATTTAAGTGGGTTCCGGAACCCGCAGTTTAAAGCACAAATAATTTGCAGGAGGGATTGCTTTGGGAAACGCACATGCCCTGGACAAGTTTTTTAAGATCAGTGAGCGCGGCTCAAGTGTAAAAACCGAGATTCTTGCTGGGATTACTACTTTTGTAACCCTGGGTTATATTATCTTTGTTAACCCGGCAATTCTGGCTGATGCTGGAATACCCAAAGAGGCAGCTATTGCTGCAACTATCGTAGCTACCGTTATTGCAACACTTTTGATGGCTTTTCTAGCCAACTATCCGATTGCCGTTGCACCTGGTATGGGGCTTAACGCCTTCTTTACCTATACGGTTGTTTTAGGTTTTGGCTTGCATTGGACAGTTGCTTTAGGGGCGGTATTCTTCTCCGGGGTTCTGTTCTTTATCCTGACCGTAACCAAGGTACGGGCCTGGATTATTGATGCAGTTCCCCCTTCTTTAAGGGCAGCTATTCCGGTTGGTATAGGTTTGTTCATAGCTTTTATAGGCCTTAAGAGTGCAGGCATAGTTGTATCAAATGAAGCTACTTCTGTAGGCTTGGGTGACCTAGGCTCTCCGGAAGCGCTTTTAGCTATATTTGGTATAATTGTGTCTGTTGTTCTTATGTCCCTCAGGGTAAAAGGTGCCCTTATTATAGGAATTTTAGCTACTACCGTTGCTGGTATGATAGTAGGGGCGGTTCCTGCTCCCAAAGGCATAAGTGATATTATGAGCTTTAAATTGCCTAGTCTTGCACCTACTTTTGGTCAACTTGATCTTAAAGGAGCTTTACAGTTTGGATTATTTAACATTATATTCACCTTTACTATCGTTGAGCTGTTTGACAATATGGGAACCCTGATGGGACTTTTGCGTAAAGCCGGACTTATGGGTGATGAAGGACAGCCTCCGGAATTAGGCAAAGCATTTATAAGCGACTCTATTGGGACTATGACTAGTGCAGTTGTAGGAACTTGTACAGTGACTTCTTATATTGAAAGTGCAGCCGGTATTGCTGAAGGTGGTAAAACTGGACTTACGGCTGTTACGGTTGCTGTGCTCTTTATCCTGGCTCTAATTTTTGCTCCTCTGGTAGGGCTGGTTCCAGGGTTTGCGACAGCTCCTGCTCTGATTATCGTTGGAGCCCTCATGCTCTCTGAAATCGTTCATGTAAACTTTGAAGACTTTACTGACGCGTTTCCGGCATTCTTAATGGTAATAGGAATGCCTCTGACCTACAGCATTGCTACCGGATTGGGTTTGGGCTTCATCGCTTATGCTGCAGTTAAAATCTTAACTGGACGCTATAAAGAACTGCACTGGATGATGTATATAATTGCTATTCTGTTTGTCATCAACTTTGCTATGCGCTTACACTAAACTGTTTGGGCAAAAAAGAGGGGGCTCCCCTCTTTTTTGTTATACCGCCTATAAAAGCAGGTATTTAACAGCAAAAGGGGGAAAATAAGGTGGATATGCGCCGGGTTTTAGAAGTGGCGAGAGGAGAAAAACCTGCTGATCTCTTACTCAAAAATGGGAAAGTAGTATTTTTGCCTACCGGTGAAATAATAGAGAAAGATATTGCTATATGTGAAGGGGTTATTGCGGGGTTAGGAGATTATGAAGCTTATGAAGTGATAGACTTAAACGGTGCTTATGTTACTCCGGGATTTATTGAAAGCCATGTGCATATTGAAAGTTCGCTGGTTACTCCTTTGGAGTTTTTAAAGGCGGTAGCCCTTTACGGCACGACTACCGTAGTAGCTGATCCTCATGAAATAGCTAATGTTATGGGGCTTGAAGGTATAAAGTTTATGCTGGAAGACAGTAAAAATGCTATAATAGACCTATTTCTAGAGGTTCCTTCCTGTGTTCCTGCTACTTCTCTGGAAACTGCCGGGGCGGAATTAGATGAGGGCGCGGTGCAAGCTGCTCTCAAATATCCCCGGATAGTGGGATTAGGGGAGGTCATGGATTTCCCAGGGGTAGTTCTGGGAGATGATGACCTTTTAACTAAGATTGAAAAGACTAAAGCTATGGGCATGGAAGTAGCCGGTCATGCTCCTATGATAGGAGATAAATGGCTTAATGCTTATCTGGCTTCTGGAGTACAATCTGATCATGAAGTGGCGACAGTTGAAGAAGGCTTAGAAAAGCTGCGCTACGGCATGTATGTACTCCTGCGCTATGGTTCGGCAGCTAAAGATATTTTTAACCTTTACTCCCTGGTAAATGAAAAAACCTCCGAGTTTTTACTCCTGTGCGCAGATGATAGACATCCCGAAGATCTCCTTAATGAAGGACATCTTAATATGCATCTGTCTTTTCTGGTGAAAAAAGGAATTGATCCGGTTATCGCCTTAAGGCTGGCCACTATCAATCCGGCTCGCTATTTTGGATTTAAGGATCGAGGGATTATTGCTCCAGGTAAGCTAGCAGACCTCAATGTTTTTGAGGATCTGGAAAAATTTACTCCCAAAATGGTATTTAAGAGAGGAAGGCTTATTGTCAAAGATGGAGAAATTGCTGATGGGTTAAAGCGCAATCTGTATGATAGCTTCCCTAATACCGTACATGTAGATGTAAGCAGCTTAAATCTTGATATTCCGGCCAGGAGCAATAAAGTAAAGGCTATTAAGCTTTTGCCCCATCAGATTATAACCGAATGTGAGATAGTAGAACCCCGGGTAGAAGGAGGGCTTTTACAGGCTGATCCGCAAAGGGATATATTAAAAGTAGCCGTTATAGAAAGGCATGGCAAAAATGGCGGCATGGCAGCCGGCTTTTTAACCGGATATGGCCTCAAAAAAGGTGCTATTGCCCAGACTATATCCCATGATTCCCATAACATAGTGGCGGTTGGGGTTGCAGATGAAGCGATCCTGAAAGTAGTGGAACGGCTCAGAGAAATAAAAGGCGGCATAGTCCTCTGGGATGAGGAGGAGTTTTATGAACTGCCTCTGCCCATAGGAGGCCTTATGAGCACCCTTCCCCTGGAAGAAGTGAAAGACCGGCTGAAGATAATCCTGAAAAGAGCCGAAAACCTGGGAGTAAAGCCGGAGATTGACGCGGTTTTGAGCCTGGGCTTTATTGCTCTACCTGTAATCCCCAATCTGCGTCTTTCTGATCGTGGACTTATTGACAGCAGCAAAATTGAATTTACTTCCTTATGGGTATAGGCAGGTTAAGGCAAAAACCCTGCCTGAATAGGGCAGGGTTTTTGCCTGTATAGCTAAAGGGGGTTCCCAACTGTTAACAAAAATATGTTAAAATATTACTTTTTATGATATAATATCTACATGAAACTAAGCGAATGGGCAAAAAAACAAGGAATTAACTATAAAACCGCCTGGAAGTGGTATAAAGAAGGCAAGCTGCCTGTCCCGGCTTACCAGACCCCAACCGGGACAATACTGGTTAAGGTCGGCGAAGAAAAGGAGGGAGGCAAAACGGCTATATACGCAAGAGTATCAAGTGCCGACCAGAAAGCAGACTTAGACAGGCAGGTAGCCAGGCTTTTAGAATTTGCAAC
>NZ_FQWY01000036.1 GCF_900129805.1 Thermosyntropha lipolytica DSM 11003 | reverse complement strand
CTTCCCGCGCAGCTTCCCTTCACCGGGAACATTGAGCATTCTGGGTACAGCACCTAAGGCATAAATGACGGCTTTGCCATAGTATTCACCTTTTCTTCCTACTACCTTTTTGGGATTAGATTTGAGGTCCAGGGAAACTATGGTATCTTTTATAAGTTCAGCTCCAAAATCTAAAGCATGGTTCAGCATAGCTTCGGTAAGTCCAGGTCCAGTCGTCCCCCGACCAAATCCGGGATAGTTCTCCAGCTCAGAAGTGGTGGCAGCCTGTCCACCCGGACGTCCTTTTTCAATGATGGCCGTCTTTAATCTTCCTCTTGCTCCATACATAGCTGCAGAAAGTCCAGCCGGGCCTCCGCCTAAAATTAACAGATCATATACATTCTCCACTTTTGAAAATTCACCTCCCTCTAAGTTATTTAGAAGTTATCTGGTTGTACTCTTGTACCAGTGCTTTATAAATAGACACACAGGCAAAGAGCATTATAATGGCGAAGGGGAAAGCTGCTGCAATAGAGCCTATCTGCAATGCTTTTAATCCACCCGCGAAAAGAAGGGCCGTAGCCAAAAGGGCTTGTAAAATTCCCCATAAAGTCTTAACAGTATTATTAGGTTCTAAATCACCGTTAGAAGAAAACATACCCAGGACAAAAGTAGCAGAGTTAGCCGAAGTTATAAAGAATGTGAAAAGGAGCACTACTGCAATCAGAGATATAATCTGTCCTAAAGGATAATGCTGTACTACCGCAAAGAGAGCCGTTTCCGTTCCCGCCGCGATAGCTTTGGCTGCTTCTTCCATACCCAGATTAAGCCCCAGGGTTCCAAAACCACTGAACCATATAAAGGAAGCCAGAGCAGGGACAAAGGTAACTCCTATAACAAACTCCTTAATGGTACGCCCCTTAGAAATACGGGCAATAAAAGTACCTACAAAAGGAGCCCAGGCAATCCACCATGCCCAGTAGAAAACTGTCCATCCGCCAATCCAGCTGTTGTCACCATTTATCGAAAGCCTGAAACTATCAGCAATAAAGAAGTTCACATAGTTGGCAAATCCAGATACAAGGCCGTTAAGCATTTTTACTGTTGGTCCGGCAACAAATACCAGGAGTAGTATTAAACCGCAGAGAACAAGATTAATATTGGCAAGCCATTTAATTCCTCTCTGAATACCGGTCACAGCTGTCCAGATATATATAACAGCAATTACAATTATAAGAATTAGCTGAACCAGCTTGGTGGTAGGCACATCAAACATAAAGTTAAGTCCGCTGTTTATCTGCAGAATTCCCATACCTAATGAAGTGGCAACTCCAGCGGCGGTAGCAAAAATAGCCAGAACATCAATAGTCTTTCCAACCGGTCCCTTAACCCTTTCTTCACCTAAAAGGGGGATAAAAATGGTGCTTATAAGTCCGGGTTTATTCTTTCTAAACTGGAAATAAGCTAAGGCTAAGCCGATTACGGCATAGTTAGCCCAGGCGTGAAAACCCCAGTGGAAAAAGGAAGTACGCATAGCAAAGTCTGCCGCCTCCGAACTTCCTGCCGTAATGCCAAAAGGTGGAGAGGTAAAGTGATACAAGGGCTCGGCTACACCCCAGAATACGAGGCCAATTCCCATTCCACAGCCAAATAACATCCCAAACCAGGTTAAATATTTGAATTCCGGCTCGGCATCATCCGGCCCCAGTTTGATATTGCCATAGCGGCTGAAAGCAAGTCCCAAAGAGAAAACAACAAATGTAAACATGGCTAAAAGATAAAACCAGCCAAATTTGTCTACCAAAAAGCCAAAAAGACTGTTCGCATACTTTCCAAAAGCCTCCGGGGAAATTAATCCCCAGAGGGCAATAGCCAGGACTACAGCTATTGAAATATACAAAACGCTGTTATTTTGCTTTTTATCCATATTTTCATCCCCCTTTTTTAATTTGAAAACAGTTTTAGGCTATATTTTCACCTTAAACACCGTCTGCTCCTTGACATCAGCAGCCAGGGCATCTAATGCTACTCCTACGCGGTGGTAGCGAAGTTTCCATTGCTCTTCTTGAGGAGCAGCCGGGTCGCCTAAAGGATAGGGGATGGATATAGTAGGAACAATGCGATTAGTCCCTACGGTAAGGGATATCGGTACCAGGTTACACATATGAACAACCGGTAAACCTGTTTTTTCAATCTCTTTTACCATCGTTGCTCCGCAACGCGTACAGGTACCTCAGGTAGAGGTAAGTATAACCCCATCTACTCCGGCTTCTAAAAGTTCCCTGGCTATTTCCCGCCCCATACGGGCAGCTTCCCCTTGCGTAGTTCCGGTACCAACCGTAGTATAGAAATAATCATATACCTTTCCTATTTTGCCCTCTTTTTCATAAGCCCTGAGAGCATCCAGAGGAACTACGCGGTTGGGATCTTCATTGGCAGCATTGGGATCATAACCGGCATGAATAGTTTTAAATATCTCGGGGGATAAACTGTCCATACCGGCTATGTCATATTTGCCCCACCTGGTAGCTGAAGCTGACTGTATGCGGTCTGGGTTTTCATGAGGCACAATGCCACCCGAAGTAACTAAAGCAATGGTAGCCCTGCTCAAATCCTTAATAGGAGGAGCAATAGGAATCCTTTCTGTCTTGGGCATAGGAAGTTCAGTTTGAAAAGGTTCTCCTCTAAGTTTTTTAAGCAGCATGTCTACTACCCGGTCAGCTGCCATAGGCCCATCTTCGGGATATATTTCATGTCTTTTGCCGCGTCCGAAATAACCTTCTTCAGCAGCCGGAAGAAGTGGTTCACCATGCACAAGCTTGTTGGCAAATCTTGCCATGGCTTTTATATCCTCTTTCATCTGGGCGGCACTTTTTCCGCCTTTAAATATATAAATATCCGTATATCTGAACATTTCTACTCCGGGATTTTCCTCATTCATAGAAGTTATTGCCGGTATATTGAGTTTCTGGTTGACCTCATGGCAAATAGTTCCACAGGCAACTCCATACCTTCCAGCACGAAATGCCGGTCCAGCAAAGAAAATGTCAATTTCCTTATCTTGAAGAAAACCCATTATTCTTTGAACTGCCTCTTCTTTGCGGGAACCCATAAAATTATCTCCGCAAATGATGGTATGGGTTATTTCTATATCCTTAAGCTGCTGCTGTAAGAAGGTAGCAGGGCCTACCAAACCTTCCCTTATTTCCGGTTCATAATCTGCCATTTCTTCTCCGCCGATCTGTCCAAAAAACTGGTTGATATATAGTATCCCTTTTTTCATGGCTGCACCTCCTTAAAATTCTGCCATGCGCTTGCGGGAAAATCCGCATATGGTATCACCGCAGAACATCGCGTTATTTTCCATAATTATTGAACCATCCGGACGTACACATCCTTCCCAGCCTCCAGACAGCCCATCCCTGGCCAGTGCCTCCAGTTCGCCAATTACGATAGGCATAGGAGGAAGTTCTATCAATTCAGAAACATTGCCGGTCGTAACCAGAGCATCAGCTCTTTCATCTAAAGCAACTAAAGGCTGAGACCTGCCGTCTCTTCCGGTACATTCATTGGTTATGCCTACAGTCTTGATGCCTGCTTCTTCTAAAGCGACGATACATTTTATAAAATCAACATCGGGATTGCCATAACCTTCTTCAGCAACTATGGCTCCTACTGCACCCAGGCTTTTGGCAATTTGGGCTACAAAAAGTGCGGAGCGGGTTTTCTCTTCCAGGTTAACATTAAGGTTAGACATGATCACACCGAGGAAATTTATTGTCTTGCCGTGTTCCTGGTATAAGCGTTTTATAGTAGGGTTATTTTGATGGCAATAGGTGGAAAATTTTGAAGAGCAAGGCATGAAACTTCCGGAAACAATCGCACCATCTAATACCTCATTGGGATGCATGAAAGTAGGCAGCATATGATTGGAGTCCCAGCCGTAGACAAGAGCATTATATCCATCCTCTTCCATCTGGGAGTCAAGCTGCATGACATAAACTACTCCCGGAAGAGCATTAACTTCAGGACTTCTTTGCGTGATAGGCGGGAGTTCGTAAACTTCCAAAGTTTCAGGTTCCAAATCTTTAACACAGGTTGCTATATATTCAGCCAGACGATGTCCAGCCCATCTTAAGGCATGATTTTTCTTCTGCTGTTCATATCTTTCAAATTCTTCATCGGTATCAGCAACCAGACAGATATGTTTAAGACTGGAATAAAAAGTGTGTTTGGCACCAGGTCCGCTCATATCAATAAGGCCATCCTGAAAACCTCCCCAGTGTTTGCCGACTACCAGCACATCAACACCTTTTAAGGCATGAGTGCGCCCCCATCCTACCGGCACCAATTCATTAGTAACCCCTGGGAACATAGTGCCACCGCTGACCTTTACCCGCGGTTCTATAGCTTCTTTTACCGGAACAATACGAACTGGATCTCCCGGACAGGCAATGACCAGATCAGCTTCTGTTATATGCTCATCTTCCATAACAACCTTTAAAGCTTCTTCTTTATTAATAGTTAAAATGCCATTGCTGTACGCAGTAGTTTCACCGAAGCGTACCTCACGAACGGGAAAATTGCCGATTTCCAATCGCATTTATCTCTCCCCTTTCTTTTAATAAACTTAATAAAAAACCCAAAACTCTTTAAATTAAATCTCCACCTCCTTAATTTGCTAAATTAATCGTTAGCAAACAGATTAGCTAGTTGCTGTTTTTACCATATCATAAACATGTTTATTTAGTAAACATGTTTATGAAAAATTTCACAATATATAATAAAAAATAATTTGTCATATAACAACAACTACAACCTCCTGTTATGAAAAGCCCATTTTTCGCTATTTTCAACTAATTTTAAATAAAATTACAAATCCAAAATATTATTTTAATAAACTGCCTGCATACTATAAGCCTTCGCAAGTCAAGCATTAATTCCGCCTATAACCAGCTAATATTAGCCCTATACCAAAAATAGGCTGCGGAATTCCTCTCTAGCTAAAATTCCGCAGCCTATTCTTTAGCGCTTAATTTTTTATAGCCTAACTTTCTCCCGGTCTATTAAATAAAAGTGCAGACACTTTTTTATAAAGAACATAGTTTTCTCTACGGCTTCTTCCTGTGTATAATTGAACCTTTTGCTTATAAGTCCCGAAAGCATCCCTTGATATATCAGCAAAATAATTTCATTTATTTCGTCAATGTCTTCGTACCTTATAAAACCTTCCCGCGCACAAGCTTCTAAAATTACCTTGTCGCGCTCATAAATATCAGTCCGGGTAAGCATCGGTAAAAGTTCTTCAGGTTGGTTAGACAGATCCTGAGGAAAAAGCTCATAATACTGGCTTATAATATCCGGCAAAGGTTCATCAATCGGAGTAAAAAAAATAGCATTATAAATTTCTGTCTGCCCGAACGAATAATAGCAGAAACATTCCCATATCTTAAGAAATCTTTCCAGAGCATTTTTCGCCTCATAAACATAAAAAGGTAAACTTTCTGTATATTCCCGCATAAACCTTAAAGCAGCAAAGAGAATTAAATGATCAAGATTGGAAAAATAATTATAAAGGGTAGCTACATTATAACCTGCTAAGTCGGCCACCTTGCGGGCCGTAACCCCTTTTATCCCTTCTTCTTCTATTATCTGTACCGCAGCATCAATAAAACAAGTCATCATCCTGTGTCTTTGGATTTCTTTTTTATCTGTTTCCATAACCATCACCTAATAAAAAGCATTTTCAATATGTTTTATTTCATACCTTTTTTCTTCCAGCAAAATGCTTATAACATCAAATCTTATCTCTTTATAAAAAACATCCGTCTGGTTTAAATAAACGGCAGCCGCTTTCCTGATATGGCTTATTTTGCGTGTGGTAACTGCCTCCTCCGGTTCTCCATAATGCAAATTCTGTCTTGTTTTTACCTCTACCAGTACCAGTATGCCATCCCTTTGACATATTATATCGATTTCCCCGTAGCGTGTATAGTAATTGCGGGCCAAAATTTTGTATCCTTTCTGCATAAGATAATCAGATGCTATTTTTTCTCCCCATCTCCCTAATTCCCTCTTCATAATCCCTCTCCTAATATCTTTCATGCATACGGTAGATAAAAGCCAGCACTTCTGCCACTACCGCATAAAGTTCGGGAGGAATTTCCTCATACAAATCAAGAGCGAGCAGGTAATCAGCCAGTACTTCATCTTGATGCAGGGGCACTCCATATTCTTGCGCCAGCTCCCTAATCTTCCTGGCTATTACCCCCCTGCCTTTGGCTATCAGATAAGGAGCAGCTTCTTTTTCCCCATCATAGCGCAAAGCAACAGCTTTTTCCCGCTTTAACTCTTCCAATACTATTTCCTCCCCTAAACTTTTATATCAATACCAAAAGGTTTTATCTCCTCCAAAGCTGAAGCCAATCTAATCTGATTCAGGACCATCTCCTCTTTATCTGCTGCCACCCGGGTTCCCAGATAATCAACTTTATAACCTAAACCTGATAAAGCATCAACCAGTTCGGCAATATTCTTCTCCATATATTCTTTTACCGGTGCTGTTTCCACTACTCCCCGCAGTTCAACCTTATAATCCCGCCACCAGTTCACATGGAACAAAACTTTACCCATACGGGGAGTATCCAGAGCTATAGCCAGGCTTAAGTTATCTTCTTCCCGCAAATTTTTATATTTTCTCTCCCGGCTTATCTTAAGCTCCAGCAAATAGGTATGGTTATCTATCTCTACCGGCCAGGCCCAGTAATAGTAATTAATGTTATTATCCCCACCCTGACGGCTTACCACATTAAAAAGCCGATGCCCGCCGATCTCTTTGGCAAGGCTTTCCAGGTTCTTCAGCAGTTCTGCTCCTTTGCCGTTTTCCTTAAAGCCTTCTTCTCTATCCATTACCTCCAGAAGGGCCGATAAAAGCCGCAGCCAGTCCGTTTCCCCTGCCCACTGCTCTTTTATCACCCTTCCTAAAAGTTTGCCTTCGCGTATAACTTCCGGGGAGATGGGCATCGTTTTCAGAGCCGCTTTTAAAAATTCTATAAGCGGCTGCCAGCGAAAAGGAAGTTTTAAATCATCTTCGGCATCCTGGAATTTGGGCATCCCCGGGGGCAAAGATGCAGTTTTAAATCCCTGACCGTCTATTCCCTGCCGCAAACTGCTGTCTATCTTTTCCCCCCCGGGAGGTACTAAAGCCCTGCTATTTCTTAATTCCTGCTTTACATCTGCTTCCCGGCTTATATTCTGTTTTTCCCCTTCCGGTTCATAAGTCATCTTGCCCCATCCTGCATCTAAACCTCTATTATTCTCCGTTAAAGCCGTTTCCTGTTTAAAACTGCTAACCAGTCGAAAAATATTAGCAAGTAATTTTGCCAGATCTGTATTTTTATCCAGATGGTAAGCGATTAAGCCTAGAGTTTCCTTATTAAGGGGAATACCCCGGGCCAGAGCAAAAGCAGCTATTTCTAAATTGCGGGCATTGAATTCCCCCAGAAGCCTGGTCCCTATTTCCAGCTTTTTTATATTTTCCCCGGTAAGGGGCAGGTTGTACTGTATAAGCTTTCTGGCTATCATTATGTCCTGCTCCCGGGGAGAAATCCCTATCTCTTTAAGGCGCAGGGAGAGGACATCATTGGCGATGGCGTTTAATCTTTCCGGATTTAATACTTTAAGATAAGCCTTTCCCTCTTTAAAATCTTCTACCATAAGATAGAGGCTGTCTCCCGGTTTTAGCATCACTTCACTTAAGGCCTCAATGAGCCTGCCTTTTAGATAAATAAGTATCAAGCCATTATCTTTTACATCTTTTACCTGCCCTTTGAGAATTTCCCCCGGGCTTAACTTTAGCCCCTCTTCTCCGGGAAAATTTATATTAAGTTGTACTTTATTCAAAGAGACATGGCTGTACATCCCATCCTCCATAAACTATAGACTTAACCGGTTCAAAACTTTTGCGGTGCCAAAACGAGCATCCCCTTTTAAAAAGCTCTTCTACATGCCGACGGGTAGCATATCCCTTATGATCTGCCATACCATATCCCGGACAAAGAATATCCAGGTTCTGCATGGTGTTATCCCTTTCCACCTTGGCTATGATGGAGGCACAGGCAATAGATATGCTGAGCTGGTCCCCCCTGGTTATGTTTATCTGCTCAATATTTATATCGGGTATTTTCACGGCATCTGTTAGTATCAAATCAGGGGTAAGGTGCAAATTTTTAACCGCCAGCTGCATAGCCAGGCGGGTAGCATTGAGTATGTTTATCTCATCGATCACTGCCGGCCAGACATAAGAAACCGCCCAGCTCAAAGCCCTCTTTTTTATTTCTTCCGCCAGCTCGGCTCTTTTTTTGGCACTCAGTTTTTTGGAATCATTAACTCCGGGCAGAAAAAAGCCGGCAGGCAAAATTACTGCCCCGGCCACTACCGGTCCGGCAATAGTCCCCCTTCCTACCTCATCAACCCCGGCTATGTATTTTATTCCTCTCCCATAGGCCTCCTCTTCATATTCACTTAAGGCTTTAATCCTTATCTTTTCAGCTTCCATATCCAGACGCACCTTTAAACCTCCTCATTTTATGTTTAATCCTGTCCCCGGTAAAAAGGCGGCCCCAGGGTAGAAGTAGTAGCATTTAAAACCCCTTCCAAAACAGGTATATAACTTTTATCCAGATAAGGTTCTTCGCCATTTACTATCTTTTCTATAGTCTTTCTAACCGGTACCACCCGGAATCTCAATCTGCCATTATCGTAATAGGAATGGGAAAAGGTAGGAGTATAGCTTGCCTCTTCTAAAACGGTAATATCTTTTCTCATATCTTTGGTAAATCTAAGCTTTACTACTATCCCGCTATTCCGCTCAATACCCCGCTGATGGCTTATAAAGTTTCCCATCGAATAGAAAATAACCTTATCTTTGCCTCCTATATTGACTACCTCCATGGGTTGAATAACATGGGGATGGCTCCCTAATATTACATCAGCACCTTTTTCTAAAAACTTGTGCGCCATTATTCTTTGTTCCTGCGTAGGAAGCGGGCTGTACTCTACACCCCAGTGCAAAACCAGGATCAGGACATCAACCTCGGGCCGCAATTTTTCAATATCCCTCAGTATCTTTTCCTCATCAAGATAATTTAAAAAATAGGCATGTTCAGGAGGAACTGGAATGCCATTGGTGCTGTAGGTATAAGCTATATAGCCTACTTTTATTCCCTTTATATCCCGGATGAGAAATTTTTCACTATCTTCCCGTGTTTTATAAGTACCGACATAATCAAGACCAGCTTCTTCGAGCACCTTCATAGTCCTTAATGCTCCCTTATACCCGCGGTCCATTATATGATTATGAGCAGTTACGACCAGATCAAATCCTGCCTCTTTAAAAGTGGAGGCTATTTCATCCGGGCTGTTAAAAAGCGGATAACCGGTATATTCTGCTTCTTTTCCTGCCATCGGAGCCTCAAAACATACAGAAGCATAATCACCTTCTTTAATCAGGTCTTCTACTTCGACAAAAAAAGAAGCGAAATTATAACTCCCATCTGCCTCTTTACCTGATATAATCTGGGTATTGTGCATAAGGCAGTCTCCGGTAGCCGTAAGGGTTATAGTCCTTTTTTCCTCCTCTTCCCTGCTATCTTCTTCTTTAACAGCAGGAAAAGAGTTAGGATTTCCCATTACATTAACATACAAAAACCAGGAACTTAAACAGCCCAGAAATATAAGCAGAATAATCCCGCCCGCCTTTTTCCCCACCCCAAAATCATCCTTCCCTTAATCTAAACCATAACAAAATAGAGGAAAGCCTTACTAAAAGCTCTCCTCTATTTTATCCTAATATGTTTTAATCTGGGAAGCTATTTTCTAAGCTCCATTTCCCAGCTATCTTTCTGGTCAACCTTCATGATGACCTCATAGCCATGCGACCTGGCCAGTTTAGTTACATTTTCCTTGGACACCTGACTTGTTCCGACAACTAATATTTCCTTAGCCCCGCTGTCGATAACCTTTTTCGTTTTTAATACCGGCATAGGGCAGCTTAAACCTCTTACATCCACCTTTTCCATGCTTTTCCCTCCTATTCTTCCCTGAAACTAAAGCCCAGCCAGAACATAACCAGGATACCTACAATACATGCGATCTGTCCATAAATTCCTACTCCCTGCGGGGAGGCAGCAAACATAAAGTTATGAGCAAAAGCAGCCCCCACAATCATGCCAAAAACTACCGCAGCTGCATCCATATCCCCTTCTCCGGAAAGGATAAGCTGCCTTAACGGACATCCTCCCAGAAGGGTAGCAGTTAAACCTACCAGATAAAGCCCCAAAAAGTTCCATACCGACATGGTATGGGCTATCGGCTGATCAGCAAAACCGGGCTTGAAAAATCCAAAAGCAATATTTAAAATCAAAGCCCCTATAAAAATGCCCAAAAAGCCTAAAAGCAGATAATTATCCCTTATAAGTATGAAATCCCTTATCCCCCCACTTAAGCAAAGCCGGGTTCTTTGGGCTAAAAATCCTACTACCAGTCCAGCCACTAAAGATATTCCTAGGGGAGCAAACTTAGATCCCGGTCCTTCCGCGCTGAAAAACAGAGGACCTCCCGCATCAGGATTAAATACTACTCCTTTAACCAGGAAGAATAAGAAGATGAGGAAAATAACAGGCAGTATAAACCCGCCGGCATTAGAATGGCTGTACTCGCTGCGTCCCAGGTTAAAACCGCGCTTTAAGAAAAATACCCCGGTAGCCACCCCACATACAAATCCTATAAACCCTACTACCGCATTATAATCTCCTCCTGCCATGCGCAGAACATCGCGCAAAGGACATCCTAAAAACACCAGGGCTCCAATCATCATGAAGATCCCCATTACAAAGCGCACAAAAGTAGCCGACCCTCCGCGGGCCTTAAATTCTCCCGCGAACAGGGAAGTAAGCATAGCTCCCAGGACAATGCCGATAATCTCCGGACGCATGTACTGCACCAGAGCAGCCCGGTGCAATCCCAAAGCTCCAGCTATATCCCTTTCAAAACAGGCAATACAAAAGCCCATGTTGGGGGGATTCCCCAGCTTTACCAGTACTGCAGCAATCGCTCCAATAATAAGTCCGGTAGCTAAAATAAACCACTTACTCCTATCCATATATACTACCTCCTCCTGTAAAATTAATCCTGGCTCTGCCCAATTATAACTCATAGTTATAATTGGGATTAGCCTTCGGTATGCACAATATATGTATATTCTGTCGTTTTATAAAAATTCCTGCTTCTTGCTAAAAAAAATCAAAAAATAACCGGGGAATAATCCCGGTTAAAGAGAATAGCCCAGCTTCCTGTCAGCTGTACATAATCACTATAATATACAGGGTAATTTACATAGCTTTAGTAATGCATTTTATAAAAATCGTGCCCCCAGCAGGTTTAGCCTGAAGAAGTTCTAATGCCGAAGGTTAGTCTAAACTGATCCTGCCTAAACTCCCTTTTCTAAAATCATGGAGCAGCATGTGGCATGTTTTATAAAAGTCAACTTCCCCTCCCTTAATAAGATAACCTCTTTTTCTCCCTACCGCTTGCAGTATTTCCTCATCTGTCCCTTCTATATCTGCCAGCCGGAATTTTTCCTTTAACACCTCAGGCCTCTTTTCCCGCAAAATCTTTACCAGATACAAAGCCACCTGGTCTTCATGGTAAGCATTTTCGCCTATTACTTCCAGCAAAGCCAGTTTTAACCCCTGTTCTTCGCTTTCAATCTTGGGCCACATAAGCCCGGGAGTATCCATAAGCTCAATATCTTCCCGCACCCTTACCCACTGCTTTCCTCGCGTTACTCCCGGTTTGGCTCCTGTTTTGGCCACCTTTTTCCCTACCAGGCAATTTAAAAAAGTAGATTTTCCTACATTAGGCACTCCTGCTACCATAACCCGGGCCGGCCTTACTCTCCTTCCCTTGGCCAGCATCTTATCAGCCAGCGGTTTATAGGTTTGGCCAATAGCTTTTAACACCTGAGACATCCCTTTTCCGGTTATGGCATCTACGGCTACCGCCTGTAAGCCTTCGCGTGCCAGCTCTTCTATATATCTCTCCGTACAGCCGGCATCAGCCAGATCCATTTTATTCAAAACCATAATTAAAGGCTTTTGCCCTACCATTCTTTCCAGATCCCGGTTACGACAGGAAAAAGGGGCTCGGGCATCAAGTAAAATAATAACTATATCCACCAGTTTAAGACTATTCTGGATCTCCCGTCTGGCTTTAACCATGTGTCCTGGATACCAGTTTATTACCATAGAAAATCCTCCTAAAAAAAGAGAATACCTTTAATGGTATTCTCTTTCAGAAATCGCTATTATATTTATCTGCCTTTTTCTTTAACCTTGGCCTTTTTACCGGTCAGTTCACGCAAGTAGTAGAGGCGTGCTCTGCGTACTTTACCCCTTCTTACTACTTCAATCTTGGCAATTTTAGGAGAATGTAAGGGAAAAGTTCTTTCTACACCTACACCGAAAGATATGCGGCGTACGGTAAAAGTCTTGGAAAGCCCTTCGCCTCTTATCTTTATTACCGTTCCTTCAAAAACCTGGATTCTCTCACGGTTACCTTCAATAACCTTTACATGCACTTTAACCGTATCTCCAGGGCCAAACTGAGGTAAATCTTTTTTATAATACTCTTCTTCAATAGAACGGATTATATCCTGCACTTTCTTACCTCCTTCCACCAGGTGTTCATGCATCCTTCATGCAGCGGACCACCTTTATTCCACATAACATTTAGATTTTAGCACAAACCATTCAGGTTAACAAGAGATAAAAAATTATAAATACCATTCTTCCCCTAAAAGGCGATCTAAAATTATAGCTACCGCACTTCTTACTGACAGGTGATTATAGCTGCGTCCCTTTTCTATCGGCTCTAATATATAATCACAGGCTTCCATAAGCTCTTTTTTTATCCCCCATCCGGTACCAAAAAGAATAAGATAAACACCATCTTCTTCTTTTATCCTGGTTTTCAAATCCCGATAGGAAACTGTATTGGGATATACCCTGGCATCCGTAGCTACGGTTAACGGTTTTTTCCCGGTTTCTTTTTCTATATATGCCAGAGCTTCTTCCAAAGTATAAAAAGTCCTTAAAAGTTCAAAAGCTTCCTTGCGATCAGGATTATATTTTCCTCCATAACCCTCCTGCCAGTAAGCTACTATCTCCCGCAAAAGGTTATGCTGGTTTTCAGAAGGGTGGATTACCAAAAAACCATCCACATCGTAAGTACGGGAAGCTCTGGCTATATCATGCAGGTCCAGATTGGTTATAGAAGTAGTTATAACATCCATTCTCTTGTTATACATAGGATAATGCAAAAGCGCTATATATACTTTAGCCCTTCTCAAAATTTCACTGCTCCCTGCCAAAAAGTATTTCCTGCAAAAGTTTTTTTTCTTCTTCATCATATTCCCGTTGCAAGAGTAATTCCGGACGTTTAAGCAGAGTAACAAGAAGGCTCTGCTTTTTGCGCCAAAGCCTTATGTTCTCATGATGGCCGGAAAGCAAAACTTCCGGCACCTTTTGGTCCCGGAAAATACTCGGGCGGGTATAGTGGGGATATTCCAAAAGGCCGCGGGAAAAAGACTCATCTTCTGCCGACTTTTCATCCCCCAGCACACCGGGGATAAGCCTCACCACTGCATCTACCAGTACCAGAGCAGGCAATTCTCCTCCGGTAAGCACATAATCGCCAATAGAAATTTCTTCATCCACAAACGCTAATGCCCTTTCATCTATCCCTTCATAATGGCCGCAAAGCAAGACCAGATGTTTTCGTTCTGCCAGTTCTCTGACTTTATCCTGCTTTAAGGTTTTACCCCGGGGCGACATATAAATTACCCAGGAATCTTCACCTCTTACACTTTCTATAGCCCTTACTACTACATCAGGCTTCATGACCATGCCAGCTCCCCCTCCATAAGGGTAATCATCGACCTGGCCATGCTTATTTCCCGCATAATCTCTTATGTTTACCAGATTTATAACTACTTTTCCCTTTTCCTGCGCTCTTTTTAATATACTCGCATTTAAAGGCGAAACAAACATTTCCGGAAAAAGGGTCAATATATCTATCCTCACTATTATCCTCCCTGCTCAGCAATTTATCTATTCCCCGCAATTTAATCAATAATCCCAGGAAGGAGTTTGACTTTCATGATATTTTCCTCTAACTTTATCTCTTTTATTACACTCTTGATAGCCGGCAATAAAATCTCGCCATACTCCTCGGAATTTACAATATACACATCATTGGCTCCAGTTTCCAGTATTTCGGTAAGCTCTCCCAAAAAACCTCTTTCTTCATCATACACTTTAAGCCCTTTAAGCTGAAAATGATAATAATATCCTTCCGGCAAAGGGTAGACTTCACTTTCATGAATCATGAGGAGCACATTTTTGTAGCGAATAGCTTCCTCCTTGGATTCAATGCCTTTAAACTTTATCAAATACATATTATTGTAGGCTTTGGCTTCCTCAATCTCAAAATCCCGGTTTATTCTTTCTCCATATAATCGCACTTTTTTTAACCCTTTAAACCTTTCTGGGAAATCAGTCAACAGGGCAATTTTTACTGTTCCTTTAAACCCAAAAGTACCTACTATCTTGCCGATGGCGACCATTTCATCATAGTTCACATAGATCACCTCATAAAAAACCTTAAATAAAGTTTATAGGGCTAAAAATAGCCCTATTTAAGTATTTCCACTACTACTCTTTTTCCCTGCTTGGCACCTGCTGCCTTGGTAAGAGTCCTTATGGATTTAGCGATTTTACCCTGCTTGCCTATAACTTTTCCCATATCTTCTGGCGCAACCCGCAGTTCCAGTATGATTGATCTTGCTCCTTCGATTTCTTTTACCTCAACGGCATCGGGGTTATCTACCAGTGATCTAGCAATATATTCAACCAGTTCTTTCACTTTAATGTCACCCCCTGCTCCTCTCTAGCTATTTGCGGGTTTCGGCAAACTTAGCCAGTATACCTTGTTTTTGTAAAAGAGACCTGGCGGTATCAGAAGGCTTGGCCCCATTTCTAAGCCATTTTAAAGCCTTTTCTTCATCAATCTTTATAGTAGCAGGGGTAGTGTTAGGATCATAATATCCTATTTCTTCAATAAACCTTCCATCACGGGGAGATCTGGCATCAGCCACAACTATGCGATAAAAAGGCTGTTTTTTAGCTCCCATTCTTCTGAGTCTAATCTTGGTTGCCACTTATTTCACCTCCTTTATATTATTGCCACTAATCGCTATATTAAAAAGGAAATTTTATGGGTGGCAAGCCACCTTTTTTCCCTTTTTTGCTGGTTAAATCCGTTATCTGTTTCATAAGCTTGCGCGACTCTTCAAACTGCTTTAGAAGCCGGTTTACATCCTGCACTCTGGTTCCACTCCCTCTGGCAATACGCTTCTTACGGCTTCCATTTATTATTTCTGGATTTCGCCTCTCCTCGGGAGTCATAGATTTAATTATCGCTTCGATATGAGCAAGTTCTTTTTCATCAAACTCTGCCTTCATTCCTTTAAGCTGCTTGCCTAAACCTGGTATCATACCTAAAATTTCTTCCAAAGGCCCCATAGCTCTTACCTGCTGCATCTGTTCCAGAAAATCTTCCAGGGTGAACTCCTGTTTACGAATTTTGCGTTCCATTTCCCGGGCCTTTTTCTCATCAAAACTGGCCTGAGCTTTTTCTACCAGAGTTAAAATATCACCCATTCCCAATATCCGGGATGCCATACGGTCCGGATGAAAAACTTCCAGAGCGTCAAGTTTTTCACCCATCCCTACATATTTGATGGGACAGCCGGTAACTGCCTTGACCGAAAGAGCAGCTCCCCCTCTGGTATCCCCATCCAACTTGGTAAGTATTACCCCGGTCAAGCCTAAATCATTATTAAAAGCTTCTGCCACATTCACAGCATCCTGGCCGGTCATAGCATCTACTACCAGCAGAATTTCATCAGGATTTACCGCTTCTTTTATATTTTTGAGCTCCTCCATTAATTCCTCATTTATATGCAAACGCCCGGCCGTATCAAGTATAACAATATCCCGATTATTAGACTTAGCATGATGCAGGGAAGCCCTGGCTATATCTACGGGATTATTTTGTCCCATGGAAAACACCGGCACTCCAATCTGCTCCCCTAATACCTGCAGCTGCTTTATGGCTGCCGGACGGTACACATCACAGGCCACTAACAAAGGCCTTCTTCCCTGTTTAACCAGCGTTTTGGCCAGCTTGGCTACAGTCGTAGTTTTCCCTGCTCCCTGTAAACCTACCGCCATAATGACAGATGGGGTTTTAGAGCCTAGATTCAGCTTGCTCTCTTTTCCCCCCATAAGCTCGGTCATTTCATCATATACAATCTTTATTATCTGCTGGCCTGGGGTAAGGCTCTGCAAAACTTCCTGTCCTACTGCTCTATCCTTTACCCGGTTTATAAAATCTTTTACTACCTTAAAGTTTACATCTGCTTCCAGCAGGGCCAAACGCACTTCCCGCATGGCAACTTTCACATCTTCTTCAGTTATCTTGCCTTTGCCCCTTAACTTCCGGAATATATCCTGCAGCCTGTCGGTTAATCCTTCAAATGCCACCTTACCTCTCCTTTTCTTTATAAAAGCTCAGTTATTTCACGCAACATGCCTGCTATTTCATGTCGTCTATCATCATCTGTTCCCCATTTGTCATCCTCTAACAAGGTACATACTTTTTCCAGTTTGCTCTTAATTGCTAAAAATCTTTGCACCAGGCCTAATTTGGCTTCATAATCATGAAGAAGCCCCTCGGAACGTTTCAGCAGGTCATATACCGCCTGCCGGGAAATCCCCATTTCTTCTGCTATCTCCGAAAGGGATAAATCATGTTCATAGTATAGTTCCAAAACATACTGCTGTTTATCGGTAAGCAAAGAAGCATAGAAATCTTTAAGTATTATGAGATATTCTCTTTTATCCAGCATACTCTACCTTCTTTAACTTGTAAAGTAAATATCCTTTACTTAAGGCATTTTATATTAATTGTCACCTTATGTCAATAAATAAAAATTGCTTTTAAAACCAAAAGACAATATAATTAGCTAAAACATTTAAAATTTGAGGTGAAAGTTTTGCTGGAAAAAATAGCTATTTTAACCGATAGTGCCTGTGATCTTCCCCGGGAACTTATACAAAAATACGGAATAAAAATTTTACCCCTCAAGGTTATCTACGGAAACAAAACTTATTCTGATCGCGAAGATATTCAGCCTGAAGAAGTATATTCCCGTATGCCAGAAGAAATTCCTACTACTTCCATGCCTGCACCGGAGGAAGTCAAAAATATACTGGGACAAATCAGGGAGGAAGGTTTCAGCCATGTGCTGGCACTTCATCTGTCCAGCCGATTATCCGGAACTTATAATACCGTAAAAATGATAGCTGAAGAAATTGAAGACCTCAAGATAAAAGTCTTTGATACCAGAACCTTGTCCATAGGAAGCGGATTTATCGTATTAGAAGCAGCCAAAAGCATAGCTTCCGGCATGAGTCTGGACAAGGTTATGGAACATGTGCAAAAAATTCAGTCCCGGGTAAAAGTTTTTTATGTGCTGGAAACTCTGGACTACCTGCGCAAAGGAGGCCGTATAGGTAAAGTAGCTTCCATGTTAGGGCAATTTCTGCATATCAAGCCTATAATCTCCGTTGATGAGGAAGGACAGTATTTTGTTTATGCCAAAGCCAAGGGACGCAAAAAATCTATTGAGAAACTGGTAGAGATCGTGGAAGAAACGGTGCAGAATAAAAAAATAAATCTAGCCGTCATGCACGGTGGAGCTAAGGAAGAATTTGCAAAACTGGTGGTTAGACTTAAAAACCTCCCCAACATCCAGGAGTTCATATGCTCTGATATCAGCCCTGCTTTAGGAGTTCACACCGGACCCGGCCTTTTGGGAGTAAGTTTTTATGAAGTATAAAAAAAGCGGCCTTTAAAGCCGCTTTTTCCCTATTTATAGATATCTTCAATTAAATCCCGGTATTTTTCCATAATCACTTTACGTTTTACCTTCAGGGTAGGAGTAAGCTCTCCTCTTTCTTCGGTCAATTTATGGGGCAGAATGCGGTAATCTTTAATCGTTTCATAATCTTCCAGATATTGATTTATCCTCTTAACCTCCTCGGCTATCAATTCTTTAACCATAGGATGGCTTATTACATCTTCCCCTACTTCTATACAGGTATTTATACCATTTATTTCTGCATATTTCAGCTTAGTTTCATCAAATGGTATCCCTTTTTCTTTCATCATATAGAGGATAATATCAAAAGCAGGGACCAGGAGAGCAGCAATAAACTTGCGGTTATCCCCTAAAACTACTACCTGTTCAATTACCGGGCTGTTGATAAATTTGGATTCGATTTTGGCCGGGGCTACATTTTTGCCGGTATCCATAACTATGATATGCTTTTTGCGTTCAATAATCCTTAAAAAGCCATCTTCGTCAAACTCCCCAATATCCCCTGTTCTGAACCAGCCATCTTCTGTAAAAGCCAGTTTAGTTTCTTCAGGATTTTTGTAGTATTCCCTGATTATTCCTACCCCTCTTACGAGAATTTCGCCATCTTCATCAAGTTTAGCTTCTACTCCAGGAACCATAGGGGAAAGCCAGCCTATCTTGGTAGCATTCGGATAACCATGGCTTATGCCGGCTGCTGTCTCCGTAAGTCCCCAGCCGTTAAGGAGCGGGAAATTAAGGACCAGATAATTGCGGTGCAAATCGGGGGGCAGATGTCCTCCACCCGAATAAGGTATTTTGAGATTGCCTCCCAAAAACTGCCTTAGCTGGCTGTATACCATAGCATCAGCTTTTTTAAATTCTCTAGCCAGCTCTTCATCCAGATACTTGGTGGGATCTTCCGTCAAATCGATTGCCCCATTAGGCTTGGTGCGTTTTGCTAATACTTTTTCTCCTACCTTATAAGCCCACTCAAAAAGCTCCTTACCTTCAGGACTGCTGCAGAAGGCCCCCTTGAAACCTGCATAAATCCTGTCCCAAAGGCGCGGCACCAGTAATACCCAGGTAGGCTTAATCTGCTGTATATCCTGGACTAGAGTAGTAGGCTTTTCTGCATATCCGATACAACCACCTACCGAAATCATAGCCAGATAAGAATTGTTGCGTTCCCATATATGAGCAAGGGGCAAAAGAGAAAAAGCTACATCATTATAGGTAACAGGATAGCCGCCAATTTCCATATGCTTAAGGCTGCGTGCCAAAGCCCCAATAAGATCTTCATGGTTTAAAAGGCTTCCTTTAAGATTTCCTGTCGTACCTGAAGTATATATTATGCTAGAAGGATCGCTTCCTTTTAAAGATTCCCAGCGATTTTGCAAAGCCAGCGGGTTTTGCAGGGCATAAGCTTTTCCTCTATCCCGCAGTTCACTTAAGTTCATTATTTTCGGATTATCCCCTTGATAAGTCGAATTCATGACAATTATGTATTCCAAATCAGGCAAATTATGCCATGCTGTTTCTATACGCAAAGCTATGTCGCTGTTACCGGCAAAAAGCAGCCTGGCCTCAGAATGTTTTAAAATGAACGATGCTTCTCCTGCCGATAGAGTCGGATATATAGTAACCGTAATTCCTCCTGCACACTGGATGGCAAAGTCAGCCCAGCCCCATCTTTCTGAGGTATGAGCCATAAGACCAATAGGAGTACCTTTAGTTACTCCCAGGCTCAAAAGTCCATTCGCTATTTCCTGAACAATATCGGCAAAACCTTTATAACTTAAAGTGACATAGGTACCTTCCATCTTGAACTTCATGGCCGGATGCTCAGGAAAATTTTCCACCGTATTATAGAACATCCTTGGCAAGGTTTTTACCTCTTTTTCAAACCTTTCCAGCATCTCCATAAACCTTCCCCCTTACCATTAAAAATTTCCTCGCCGTTATTTTTATTTTATCACTATTCAATATAGCATTACAGTGTTTTGTAATATTTTTATTACAAAGTGTCTTAATATTACTTATTTTGTTAAGGATTATTTCGACTCTTATCGCTTTTTCCATTATATGTAAATGGCTATAATAAATAATAAACTCAGAAAGGAGAAGTATATGAGAAAATTGCTAATTTGTATGCTGCTAAGTTTTTGTTTTCTGAGCCAGAATCCCCTTTATGCTGGGGAGGCACCAAATATAATCTTTCCTGCCGGCGGTACATCTTCCGGAGATAAGCAAAATCTTTTAGTATATGAACTTATATATCGCTACACCTTCTACCAGCTTTTTTTGCAGGAATCTCACCTGGAAAAAGGTTTTATAATATCTAACCACGGGGAAAATTTTGCAGATCTCGTACAATACCTTGAACAAGGATTCAGTCCGAAATTAGCTCAGCAAATAGTTAGCTATGTAACCGCTTATCAGCCGGAAATTGGCAAGCAGGCCATAATTCCCAAGGAAGGATTGCCTTTAATCACAAAAGAAGATTTGCCATTTATCAGATGGGATATAGAAGAAGAGGGGATCATTTTTACCCGCACTTACCAGATCGATTTACCTGACTGTTCCTCAACTATTGACTATAAAATCTATACCCGTTTTACCCAAGGCGGTCTTAAGATATACAAGCTTGAGCTAGAGGAAAACAAAAACCTATACTAAAAGAAAAGAGCCCAGTTCTTAACTGAGCTCTTCTGCTTTCATAATGGTGGGCGATGCAGGGCTCGAACCTACGACCCCCTGCTTGTAAGGCAGGTGCTCTCCCAGCTGAGCTAATCGCCCCAATTGGTGACCCCTAGGGGATTCGAACCCCTGTTACCGGCGTGAAAGGCCGGTGTCTTAACCACTTGACCAAGGGGCC
>NZ_FQWY01000054.1 GCF_900129805.1 Thermosyntropha lipolytica DSM 11003 | reverse complement strand
TTAGATAGAAGATTTAACATTGCAACTAGAGCAGGTTATCACTGTGCAGCCCTTGTTCATAGGTTTTTAGGTACTGTAGAATTTGGGGGAACTTTGAGAATAAGTCTAGGCTATTTTAACGAAAAAAGGGAGATAGAATATTTTATTGAGTCGTTAAAGAGTATAGTTTTTTAACAAATATGGTTCTTTGTCAACAGTTAATGTAGCAGGTGTTGGTGGTCAAATTGCGAATGTCAAGCAAAAAGTGGACCACTGTGCTGATAAAAAATTGAGCCACTAATGCTAGTTTAAAAGTGAGCCACCTTGCTCACTTTTGGCTCTGATAACACTTTGCATAAATTAACCTTAACTATTACCGCCTCTTTGTTTTTTCAGCCGCTGTTCTAGCCGATATGACGTTCTGTTCATATCCAGAATATAGGCCCTGTGAGTTAATCGATCTATTAGAGCGGCAGTTA
Source organism: Thermosyntropha lipolytica DSM 11003 (assembly GCF_900129805.1). Lineage (GTDB taxonomy): Bacteria > Bacillota > Syntrophomonadia > Syntrophomonadales > Syntrophomonadaceae > Thermosyntropha > Thermosyntropha lipolytica. The sequence goes on along the minus strand of NZ_FQWY01000054.1, from coordinate 7,508 downwards.
ACATAGTATCCGGAGAGATTTCTGTCCAACGCGAGAACTCCAGGTTGGTAGTAATGATAACGCTTCCCCGTTCATTAAGCTCTGACAGTACATGAAATAGGAGTTCTGCCTGGGCCCGGTTAAAGCTTAAATACAAAAGTTCATCAAGAATTAGTAAATCCTGGTGAGTAATCTACCCACCAGGGTTTGATTATTTGTTTAAGAGTTTTAGCAGTTTTTCTTTGATATATTCTTTTATTTCCTTGCCTTCGATAGCCGCTTTTCCTTCTTCCCTATCGTCAGGTTTTACCCGGAAAAAGTTGATAACCAGCTTGTTATCCTTAATTATATATTCATCAAAATGCAGGGGAGAAAAGATTACTTCGATATTTTCATAGGGACAGCTGCTCATATATGGGATAAGTTCAGCTTCTAGATCATCCAGATTAAGCTTCTTTAAAGGCTTGATCATCATATTGGTGTATTCAAGGTCTTCCGTCATCCACATGTTGTTATTCCAGAAGCGGCCTTCTTTTTTAGTTTTCTGGGAAAGGAGCTCCCGGTTGGTTATGGCACTTAAAACCTTGCGCACTGATTCGGCATTAAACTCTTCATCATAACATGCACTTAATCCCGGCATACTGGCTATTTCGTTAAGGTATGTCTCGTGTACCTTTTCCCGCTCTACGGTTGCAGTCCAGAAATAAAGCATGGCTTCGATTTCTTCCAGGTTCAGTTTAATGTTGGGCAAGATAAAACACTCCTTTAGCAGTAGATTTTGCTGCTGTTTTAAATTTTTTGTTCCCTAAAGATTATAAGGCTTGCCTTAAATTTTATCAAATAAAGGGGGGATTTTTTACAGCTGGTTTTTTATATTATAGAAATTAAGTTGCCAAAATATTAAAATATAATTAAAGTGTGTTTAAACGGGGGTAATACATCATGGAAAACTGGCATAAAACAACCTGTGTCCTCTGTCCGCAGAACTGCGGGCTGGAAGTTAAGGTGGAGAATAACCGGATAGTAAAGGTGAGGGGAGATAAGGATAACCCAAGGAGCCAGGGATACATATGCAATAAAGGGTTAAATATCGCTTATCACCAGCATACCAGCCAGCGGCTTAAATACCCGCTAAAGAGGGTAGGAGACGACTGGGTGAGGATTTCCTGGGAGCAGGCGGTAAAGGAGATTACGGCCAAAATAAGGGAACTTTTGGATAAATACGGGCCCCGTTCTATTGCTTATATGGGAGGGGGAGGGGTTGGCTGCCATTTTGAGGCTGCTTTTGGCTTGAGATTTTTAAGGAGTTTGGGTTCGCAGAATTATTACAGCCCTTTAGGTCAGGAGCTGACTGGCTCTTTCTGGGTGCAGGGAAGGGCTCTGGGCAAGCAGTATCTGGCGACTATACCCGATCATCAGCGTGCCGATATGTTTCTGGCTGTGGGATGGAACGGTATGAGGAGCCATCAGACACCGCGGGCTCCGGTGGTATTAAGGGAGATAGCTAAAGATCCGAATAAGCTTCTGGTAGTAGTTGATCCGCGTCGCTCGGAGACGGCAGCTATTGCCGATATTCATCTGCCGGTGAGGCCGGGAACTGATGCCCTGCTTTTTAAAGCGATGATTTCTATTATCCTTATGGAAAACTGGCATAATAAAGAGTATATAGAAAAACATGTCTGCGGATTTGAGAATATCGTAAGCATGTTTGAGAATTTTGATGCGAAAAAAGCGGTAGAAGTTTGCGAACTTGACTATAACCAGGTAAGAGAAGTAGCCTACCTTTTTGCTACCCGCAAATCCTGTTTGCATAGAGATTTGGGCATTCTCATGAACCGGCACAGCACGGCCACTTCTTATCTTTTGGAAGTAATCCTGCCGGCCATCTGTGGGCGGCTTTGTGTGCCGGGAGGAAATGTTATCCCCGGCTATCTGATGCCCCTAGGGTCGCATACGGATGAGAGAGATCCCAAATACTGGCGGACAGTAGCTACCAATATGCCTCTTATCATGGGAGTTTTTCCGCCTAATGTCCTGCCTGAGGAAATATTAAATGACCACCCGGAAAGAATAAGGGGGGTTATAGTTACCCAGTCTAACCCTCTGCGCTCTTATGCGGATACGGCTGCTTATGAAAAAGCTTTCCGGGAGCTTGAACTGCTGGTTACTATGGAAATCAACATGACTGAAACCGCTAAACTTTCCCATTATGTGCTGCCTTCCCGCTCCGGCTATGAATCTTATGACAGCACCTTTTTTGCCTGGACTTATCCGGAGATATATTTTACCATGCGCCGTCCTATTATTGAACCGGAAGGAGAACCTCTGGAGATAAGCCAGATTTTTGTGAAAATGGCCGAAGAAATGGGCTTTATACCTGCAATCCCTCTCTATTTAAAGGAGGCAGCTATAAGGAGCCGAAAAGATTTTGCCATGAGCCTTATGCAATATATCAAGGAAAATCCTAAAGCAGCTTCTTTTATGCCTTTTGTTCTGGCTAAAACCCTGGGCGAAGTTTGGGGTTCAGCTAATCTGGCTGCTCTCTGGGGAATCCTGCAGGGAACAGGCTCTGAATTCAAAAAAGCAGCAGCCCGCGCAGGTTTTGCCGAAGGGCCCTGGCAGGGAGATGAGATATTTGAAGCTATAATGAAGCATCCGGAAGGCCTGTTTATAGGAAAACTTGATCCCGAAGATAATTTTGCCCAGGTTAAAACGGAAGATAGGAAAATAAACATATTTATCCCGGAACTGGAGGAATGGGTTAAGAGCATAACTCCGGAAGCGGAAAAAGAAGCCCTGAAGCCTGATCCCCGCTATCCTCTTATATTAAATGCCGGAAGGCATAGCTGGTTTAATGCCAATACCCTTATGCGCAATCCGGAGTGGCTTAAAGGCAAGCGGGCCTGCACTCTGGCCATGCATCCTGAGGATGCCCAAACTTTAAACCTTAAAGACGGACAGCTGGTGAAGGTGATAACCGAGGCAGGGGAAGAGATAATTGAGCTGGAAGTAAGTGATGAAGTGAGAAAAGGGCAGGTAATAATTCCCCACGGTTTTGGTCTGGAATATGAAGGCAGGACTTATGGGATCAATGTTAACCGGCTTACCAGGAGCACCCACCGCGACCCCTTTGCCGGAACTCCCCTGCACCGCTATGTTCCCTGCCGGGTAGAACCGGTTCCGGAAGAAGGGAAATAGATGCTTAACATAAGCCTTAAAGAAGCCCGGGAACTGATATGTAAAAATGTAAGGGCGGGAGAGCCGGAAAAAATATCGCTTTATAAGGCTTTAGGACGCATAGCTTTCAGGGATGTGTATGCCGAAAAAGACCTGCCTTCTATAAGGCAGGCGGCCCAGGATGGCTTTGCCGTGGCGGAAATCAAAAAAGAAGGAGGATTTTATCAAATAGCCAGTCAGCTGGGAAGTACAGGCGCTCTGGCAAAAGATGAAGCTTTACCGGTGGAAACCGGGCAAAAGGTGCCGGAGAACGCCCTGGCCGTAATTCCCCGGGAGGATGTTGACATCGAAGGCGGATTTATAAAGGTAAAAAAAGAACCGCAAAGGAACAATTTCCTAAAAATGCCAGGTGAAGATTTTAAAAAAGGAGAACGGCTCATAAAAAAAGGCGACCTGCTTAACCCGGGCCGCATAAGCCTTCTGGCAGCTTATGGATATAAAGAGGTAGAGGTTTATAAAAAGCCGAGGGCAGGTATAATTACCCTTAATCCTTACATATCTTCCCCTTCACCTGCCGTAATCGACAGCAACAGCTACCTTTTGGCGGCTCTGGTGGAAAAAGAAGGGGGAGAAGTAGTAAGGATTGAACATGCAGGAAATAAATCCCCGGCGGAACTTATGGATCTTATTAGTAATTTAAAAATAGAGGCTGATATAGTTATAGCTACGGGAGCTACCTTTGGCGGTAAAAATCGGGATTTAGCCTCTTTTATAAAAGATACAGGCGGAAAAATCCTCTTTTCCGGGGTGAAAATGCAGCCGGGAGGGCATAATGGTGCGGTTATTTTTGATGACCTCCTTTTTCTTTCCCTTTCCGGCAATCCTGCTGCCTGTGCCGTAGGGTTTCATCTTCTTGCATCTCCTTTTTTGCGGCTTTATCAGGGAAAATCCCCTCACCTTACAAGAATAAAGGCCAGGGTAGATGATGATTTTCCCTTTTCAGCCCGGGGAAGCTATAGGTTTTTGCGGGGGCATTTTTACTTTGCAGGCGAAGTACGGGTAAGGATTTTGCCCGGACAAAAGCCGGGCATGATAAGATCGCTTCTGGATTACAATTGTCTGCTCGAAATCTCTCCAGAAACTGAGACGATACGGGCAGGAATGGAAGTTGATGTGATTCTGGTATAGAGACGGAAATAACCTTTGCAGTTAATGGATCTTTACTTGTTTTTGAGTTGCTCTAAAATCTCTTTTAAAAGCAGGTTGTTATTGTTAATTATTTTATTTAAATTGCTGAAAAATCGAATAAGGCCTGTTACTAAAATTAGTATTAAGATTAAAAATATAAAATTAAGAAACACCCAAAAAAAACTTGTTAGATTGATGTTCATTTTCAATTTTTCCCCCATAAATCAAAGATAAAATTCATGGTAATAAGTGTCAGTTGATTCAAACAATTTGAGTGTACCATTTATAAGCAGGTAATATTTAAGATGTCCTATAGCAGAACAGGCTAGTGTTCTTCCACTATCAATTATATTATACCATGCATCTAGTTGCTGATACTCCAATCCAGGAGAAAATCCAGTTATATAAGTATTTATTGTTGAACAACTTATAAATCTTTTTGGTGGAGTATCATTGTATGAATATCGTACAAACATTTTGATAGATCCCCAAATAAAAGATGCAACAGTAGTTTCTTGTGTACCAGTTCTGATTGTTTTTATGCTTGTATTGTTGATGTTGTTTACGTTTTCACAAATAATCTTGAAGTCTTTTGGATTGTTTACCCTATTAATTTCAATGGCTTTATTTTTAAAATGGACTGATTCAAGAAATTGATAGGCATCTGCTGGAGTATCAAAAACTATGGGTTTTATATATAATGGAACTTGTTCGGGAGTTATATCAACTAAATGATATTTTTCTGATATATAATCTAGGGAAATATTATCCGATTTTTCTGTTGCTGTTGTGCTTAAAGTAAATATTGTCAATATAGAGCAAATTATAGAAAACATTAAAAATAAGGAAATTTTATTAAAAATATTTTTATTAAACATGATATTTGCCCCCCTATTTTATATGGCCTTTTAAAATAAAACTTTGGGATAATTACTTTTTGTCATATTACATAAACACTATATTTTGAAAAGTATAAATTATGCTGGTAATTACTAAGAAGTTTGAACCATGCAAAATTCTCAAATTGTTAAAAATCAGATTGGTTATTCTAATTTATAAATTATTAAGCAAATTTTACCAGATAAAAAGCCCAAAAACAACCCCTTAAGGAAATTTTTTAAAGTGCATAAAAAGTTTGCCTTCTAATGCTTATGTCATGAATTTTCCAGAATTTTTTCTCTCCTATCCCTTGCCAAACGGGTAGAAAAAACTTATAATTTTCTTGTATTTGTGACAAGCTTAAACTTTTATTTTAAAGATATGGAGGGAAAAAATGGCGGAAAAAGGAAACGGGCATAAGCTTAAGTCCCGCGAAACTTTTACCTCTGGTTTGGGGACTATAGCAGCAACCCTTGGTTCAGCCATCGGATTGGGTAATATATGGAAATTCCCGGCTCTAACCGGAGAAAATGGCGGGGCTGCTTTTTTATTTATCTATCTTTTGTGTGTAGCTTTTATCGGCCTGCCGGTAATGCTTGCCGAGTTCATTATCGGGCGCAGGACGCACAGCAATGCGGTAGGGGCATTTAAAAAACTTGAACCCGGGAAACCCTGGTATGTTGTAGGCTGGATGGGAGTTTTGGCCAGTATCCTGATTTTATCTTTCTATACTACGGTTGTCGGCTGGGTGCTGGCTTATGTTTTTAAGGCGGTAAGCGGAAGCTTATCGGGAATTGATGCTCTCGGAGCCAGGCAGGTTTTTAACCAGGTGGTAGGACATCCGGTATATCCGCTTTTCTGGCAGCTGGTCGTTTTTGTGATAATAAGCCTGATTATAATGGCCGGGGTACAAAAAGGGATCGAGCGTATTACCAAAACCCTTTTGCCTGTACTTTTCATACTTCTGGTAATATGTGATATAAGGGCTTTGACTCTACCCGGGGCGAAAGAAGGCCTTAATTTTCTTTTTAATCCTCATTTTTCCGGAATTACTGCCCTGACGGTGCTCATTGCTATGGGGCTTGCCTTTTTTAAGCTTTCCATAGGTATGGGAACTATGCTTACCTACGGCAGCTACATGCGGGATGATGATAACCTGATAGCTACCGGAGGAAGGGTAGTAATAGCTGATACTGTTGTTTCCATTATGGCTGGTATGGCAGTTTTTCCAGCTGTTTTTGCTTTTGGTTTTGAGCCGACCAGCGGGCCGCCGCTTCTCTTTTTAACTATACCTATGGTATTTAATGCTATGCCCGGGGGACAGATATTTTTAAGCCTTTTTTTTATCCTGGCTTTTATTGCCACTATCGGAGCTATGATTTCCATGCTGGAAGTGCCGGTGGCTTTCCTGCAGGAAGAAAAAGGGTTAAAGAGGAATACCGCCGTAATAGTTACTGTACTGGTTATTGCTTCCATAGGCAGTCTGGCTACCTTATCGGGCAGTGTCCTTTCTCATGTTCTTATATGGGGGAAAAACTTTTTTGCTCTGTTTGATTTTGTAAGCTCCAATATCCTCATGCCTTTAGGCGGACTTATTATTGCTATCTATGTAGGCTGGGTCATGGGGAAAAAACAGGTGTTGGAAGAGCTCTCCAACCGGGGAAGTTTAAAACAGGAAAGGATAATACAGGCCTTTTCCCTGGTAGTAAGGTATATAACCCCTATAGCTATTGGTATAATCCTGCTTAATGGCCTGGGAATAATTAAATTTTAGACCGCAGAAAGGCTGCATTGAGGGAAAGCTGTGTTTTAGAAGATTTGCTACCCTTTTTGCAGCCTTTGGGTTTTTATGATAATCTGGCAATTTTGTGCTATATTTTTATAAAAAGAATTTATGGAGGCTAGAAACAGTTGAATTAAGTTTATAAAGTTTTTAAAAACTCTATACACAATTTATAATTTTTTGCTAATCTGTGTATAGAGGCAATTTTTGTGAAATATTACAGTATTGGGCAATTTGCCCAATTAATAGGAAAGGCAGAACAAACATTAAGAAACTGGGACAAGAAAGGAGTTTTAAAGCCAGCTTATATTGCTCCATCTGGATTCAGGTATTATTCACAGGAACAGCTTAATCATTTTCTTGGCATTAAAAACATTAAGTCGGAGAGGAAAGTTATAGGTTATTGTAGAGTATCAAGCAATAAACAAAAAGATGATTTAAAAAGACAGGTGCAGTATGTAAAAGAATACATGATAGCAAAAGGATACCAGTTTGAAATCAT
>NZ_FQWY01000044.1 GCF_900129805.1 Thermosyntropha lipolytica DSM 11003 | reverse complement strand
ACTCAAATTTCGCAGTTTAAAACAGGCATCAAAGCCCTAATGTATGCTGGTTGACCAGCAATCCAATATCGAACTTGACACAAAATTTCTGCGTATAAATCCTGGGAAATTTTTTTGCGCAGTTCGGCAATAAAAAGCAAAAGATACCGTATGGCGGTCTGGTAGTCAATATCCTGTACCTCATCGCAGAACAAGGCGTTTTTTATTGTCAACAACAATTTTTTTGCTCAGTTACCCCCGATTTATTGCTGTTTGAGCAGGGCTTTCTGGGTGCGAAACTTGAGTAATAAATTTTACGGCTTTTTCCTTGCTCATATCCTCACCTATCCATAAAAACCATCTTGAATCCCTTACCGGCTCCATTAAACCATGTTATTCTACACATAATATAGTTAGTGCAATTATGACTGAATTAAATGAAAGAATTATAAAGCATTTTGATGAAAACCCACCCTAATAAAGCTATATCAACTATGCACTGTTTTATATAATACATATTTTTAAAATGAACCAAATAGTGTACCTAAAGTAATTAATACCACTAAAGCAGCAAGTGGGGCCAATACAGCAACAACAAAAATATCTTTATAAGACTCTTTATGAGTTAATTTGCAAATAGCTAAAAGTGTAATTACGGCTCCATTATGCGGCAAACTGTCAAGTCCGCCTGTAGCAACTGAGGTAACTCGGTGCATAAGCTCTAAAGAAACTCCCGCATCTCTAGCCATTTCTACATAAGTAGTCCCTAAAGTTTGCAGGGCAATACTCATACCTCCAGAGGCAGAACCAGTAATTCCTGCTAAAATATTCACTGATAATGCTAGTGAAATTAAAGGGTTGTTGCCACCTATCCCTAATACTCCGCTTCTTATTAACTCAAACGCAGTTAAAGAAGCTATAACTGCACCAAAACCAACCAAGCTAGCTGTATTAAAAATAGGCAATACAGAAGCATTAGCGCCGGAATCCAAGCTTTCAGTTAGCTTGCTAAATCTTTTCCAATTAAGAGTTATTAGGGTAATTATGGAAAAAAACAATGCCATAATTATTGACCATATGCCTTTAACTGCTCCCACATCGGTTTGCCCATATTGTTCTAAAGCAAGATAACTAGTATCCATAGAAGGAATTATTATTGTACTAAACAAATAATTTAAAGCTATGACTAAAACAATAGGCAACGTAGCTATATAAAATGCGGGTAAGTCAACAGGGCTACATTTTTCTTTCAGCTCTTGAACATCAAAACCTTCCCCCTCAGCACAATGGCGAATTTTATTATCCACACTAGGTTCATTATCCTCGTGATTTCCATAACCTTCCCCACGGCGCTTAGCTTTACGATATTGATAATTAAGCCAAAGCATACCGAGTGAAAACATCACTATAGCTGATATAATTCCCAAAAAAGGGGCAGCAAAAGGGGTTGTACCAAAAAACGGCATAGGAATAGCATTTTGTATTGCTGGTGTACCAGGAAGAGCAGTCATAGTAAAGGTAAATGCACCTAACGCAATAGTCCCAGGAATTAATCTTTTAGGTATAGCATTATCTCTAAAAAGGGCTGCAGCAATAGGATATACAGCAAAAGCAACAACGAATAATGACACACCACCATAAGTCAATAGCGCACAAGATATCACTACCGCCAAAATAGACCTTTCGGCTCCAAATTTATCGATTATCCAATTGGCAATAGCTTTAGCCGAACCACTGTCATCCATTAGTTTACCAAAAATAGCCCCCAATAAAAAAAGCGGAAAATAAAGTATGATAAAATTACCGGTAGCCTTCATAAAGACTTGAGTATAGGTTGCTAATATTGGGGCATCACCAGAAAGTAAAACTGCTAACAATGCCATTAAAGGGGCAAGTATTAATACACTTATTCCTCGGTAGGCAAGATACATAAGCAAAACTAATGCTATTACTATTCCCATTATTCCTGTCATCTTATCTGCCCCCCTTAGCTTTGTAAATAAATAGATTCTATATCTAAAGTTGAATAGTTGCCAATCGCATCAAAATTATTTTCTAGCCATATTGAGGTAGTACGATATCCTACATCATGTAAATACTTAAGAAATGCCCATTCTGTATTTAGCTTACTAGATACTCTTAAATTTTTTAGTTCTTCATCAGCACTTATGCGATGCAACAAAACATCACTTAAGTTTTTTATCTCCAAATTAGAATTCATGCAGTTTGCTAAAGCGCTTTTAAAATCCTCACTTTCTATGTTTAATTCTTCAATGAGCTTTTTTAGTAATGCAATAGCTCTTATTTCTTTAATAAGACTGGCATTAAAGGTTATTTCATTGACTCTGTTTAATATTTCTGCAGAACTTTTAGGTATTTCTTCTCTAAATATAGGGTTAATTTGCACAATCAAAATGTCTTTGCTACTACAACCTTCAATTAATGGGTATAGACTGGGATTACCCATATATCCCCCATCCCAATAGGCTTCACCATCAATTTCTACCGCTTGATATATAAAAGGCAGACAAGCGGATGCCAAAACCATGTCAGCAGTCATTTCTTCACGGCGGAAAATCTTTAGTTTACCAGTTCTAACGTTAGTTGTCGCAACAAAAAGCTTTATGCCCGAAGCATTACGAACATGCTCAAAGTCCACAAGATTATTGATAAGATTGCGCAAAGGATTAATATTTAAAGGATTAAGCCAGTATGGTGATACTAATCGTGAGAGTAAATCAAAAAAAATATAGCCCGGGGAGTAATCCAAAGTCCAACGTCCTAGAATCCTATCCAGCCAAGTCCTTTGAAAAGGAGAAAACATACCTATCATACTAACTTTATACCAAAATTTATATAATGCTTCTCTAGCTCCTGCTTCACCTCCGCGGTCAAGCCCATCTGCTACTACCACAGCGTTCATGGCACCGGCACTAGTTCCGCATATACCTTCAATGGTAATTCTCTCATCCTCAAGTAAACGGTCTAGAACTCCCCAGGTGAAAGCGCCATGAGCACCTCCTCCCTGTAATGCTAAATTAATCATCTTTCTTTTTGCCATATTTCCTTCCTCCCTAACTCCTCTTCTCCACTTTTCCTCTAAGGTTATTATAGTATCACTTTTCTCAGTTCTCAGGGAGTATTTTCCCTCTACCTTCTAGCAAAATTTCTTCATCTGCTTTTTTCCACCGCTTCTAATTTTCCAGGTATTTTCGGCCAACAGGCACAGAAGTTTATCACGCGCCTGGAGGAGTTTATTCTATAAGTGATGTATTTGCTAGTCTGTCTATTTACCGGTTTGATCTGTCTAAATTTATCTGCTTCAGCATGCTATTTACATTTTTTCAAAAAACCAAGGGTATAAGCCCTTCGCTGAAGGCTTTCAGCATAATACGATCAGAAGTATCATTTATATAACTTCGGTAATACTCATAATTTTCATAGGTTAACTTCTTGTTTCTTTTGAGGTGTTCCGCCAGCATCGCCTCAGCCAGTTTTTTTACTGTGATTTCCTGGGAAGCAGCGTATCCTTCCCCCCATAAACTGTTAAGCAGATCATCATCTTTTACACTTTCTAGCTCCCGGTTTACAGTTGCCGTGTTATTATTTTTCCATAAATCCTGCCCTTTAACTAAAGATACTATTCCTAAAACTAATAACAGTAAAAGCAAAAAAACTATGCCCTTTACTAATCTGAGCGGCATTTATCATTCCTCCGTAACAACGCCCTGATTACTGCCTTCCCGGGACCAAAAGGCAAACCCTTATAGTGATTGCCCTGAAAATAAGTCTGCCAAACCTTTATATCTTTGATTTCTTCGGGAGCAGTGCCTAAAATATTGCGATCCAGAACAGCAAAATCAGCTCTTCTGCCTGCTTTTAAAGTCCCTGTAATATCTTCATCAAAAGATAAACGCGCCGCCCAGGAAGTATACATTTTCAGCGCTTCTCTTACATTCAGCCTCTGCTCAGGGTCAGGGTGGTTGCAGGCTGCCCCAATTCCTTCCAGCGGATGCGGCAAAGTACAGGGAGCATCAGAACCGCCTCCCAAAACCAGGCCTGCTTTAAACATATCACGAAAAGGCAGCATTTTTTTGGCCCTATCCCCTAAAATATATTCCAGGTAAGAAGCCGGTTCTTCCCGCCAGTGCAGAAAAGCTGGCTGTACAGCCAGATGTATTTTTAGTTCTGCTGCCCTTACTATCTGGTCTTTATTTATAAGGTCAGCATGGATTATAATATGCCGATGATCAAAACGAGGATAATCTTTAATTGCAGCTTCAAAAGCATTTAAAGCTTGTTCAATAGCCGCATCGCCGATGGCATGTAAAGCGATTTGCAAATGCGCCCGATGAGCCTTTTGTACAAAAGCATTAACTTCTTCCTGGGAATAAAACAGTTTACCATAATTAGCAGGATTATTACTGTAAGGACTGAGTAAAGCTGCATCTTCCGACCCCAAACAACCATCAAGAGCAGTGGCAAAACATCCTCCTATCCGACTAAGCCTGCGCTTTCTGGCCTTATTTACATCCATAGTCTGCAAATAAAGCCGGAAATACTGGGGAAAAGCGCGGGTTATAAAATTCACCGCATCAAAATCGGCATCATTTTTAAATCCATTCCCCTCTACCGCATGGATTAATCCAATGCCTTCCTTAGCCATATAATCAGCCGCCTGTATCATCTTACCGATAAGGGAAAAAGGCTTTATAAATGAGGAAACAAAATTAACCCCTTTATAAAACGCATCCATATAAAGCCAGCCGGTATCTTCTTCAAATCCTTCTGCCTTTTTTACCTCTTCCGGAAACTTTTTAACAAGTGCTGAATTGGCAACAGCAGCATGTCCATCATACTTTACTATCAGCAGGGGCAACCTGGTCATCTTATCCAGGTCATCCCGGCAGGGAAGCTTTTTTTCTTTAACCGTATGAGCAGATACGCCAAATCCCATCAAAAAATTACTTTTGCCTTTTTGCCTCTTCTCATACTCTTCAATAATCTGCCGCATTTCATCAAAATCTTGAGCATATCTAACATCAAGCCCAAAATTAAAAAGCGCAAAACTCCCAAAATGCACATGAGTATCTGCCATTAAAGGTATTACCGCTTTACCTTCCAGATCAACATAATCCTTAACTCCTTTGTACTTCTCCGGAAGCCTATCCCCTAAAAAAACTATCTCTCCGCGATCCACCACCATATAGCTATAGACATTATCTTCCTCATCACAGCTTATAAAAACCCCATTGCCAAAAACCTGCATAAAATCCCCCCGGCATCATTTTCCCAATCCCTGTTATAATTTTAAATCATTTACCATAACAAATACAGAACTTAATTGACAATTCAAAATCCTGCCACAATTAATCCCGTAATTCATCCCCCGCATATTTCATCCTCTCCACAAAACGCCTAGCCTCTTCTCTACTTGTTATCCTGCCCTCGATCTCCGCCTCCGCCACCCTTTGCAAAACTTTTCCTACCCTGGGAGAAGGTTTTAAATCAAGGATTGCCATTACCTCTTTACCATCTATATAACGAGGAAGCTTAAACCAGAAACTTCCTTCTTCTACATAAAACCTTAAAAAATCAGCTATATAACTTTTGCAATACTTAAAATCAACCTCTTTTCTGACTATCAGGCTGGCTGAAGCAAACAAAAATAGCAGGGGAGCATATTCCTTATTCTCATAAACAAAACGCCTTTTATCCACTGCGCCCATACTGCCCTGCGGCCAAATATCTATATCAAATCTGCTTACACTTAAAACCAGATCCTTTTCCCGGCCTGACATCCGCAAAAAATTGCATACCCTTTCCGCTGCATCCCTATCTCTAACCCGGGATAAAATAACCCCCAGTTTAAAAGCAGCAACCATATCCCTTTTCCTTACCGCTTTCGCAAGAAGCCCTCCTATCACTTCATCCTGAATAAGCCTTTCCAAAGCTGTAAGCAGCTCGAAATCCAGCTCATAACGGGACACCTTCAGCAAACTGCTTAAAACCCCGGCCTCCTCCATATCCTTCAAGGTGCTTGCGGAATCCGGAAAACCCAGTATCTCTCCCAGTTCCTTCCATATCCTCTCCCCGGGAACCTTTTCCCAATTGACCTCAGCAGTACTTTCCTTAAGCCACCTTTTAGTCTTTTCTTCTATAACAAAACCTAAATTTGCAGCCAAACGAAAAGCCCGCAGAATGCGGACGGGATCTCTGAAAAAAACTTCCTTTTTTACCGCTCTTATAATACTTCTCTCCAAATCTTCCCTGCCGCCGGCGGGATCTAAAACCTTATCCTCTTCCTTCCTATCATCCAGAGCCCAGGCCATGGAGTTGATCGTAAAATCCCTTCGCCCGAGATTATCCCGAATATCCTCTTCCTTTAAAAACTCAACATCTACATTAAACTTATTTTCCCCTTTGCCCACTACCAGGCGCACCATTTCCCCTTTAGCAAAATCCACCTTAACCCCTTCTAAAAAAGAGGCCAGTTCATCAATCATCCCTTCACCGGCTCTTATCACCAAATCAATATCCGAAGAGACTTTACCAAGCAGCCTGTCCCTTACCGTCCCCCCTACCAGCCAGGCGGGAATATTTCTGGCCTGGAGAAAATCGTGTATTTTATGTAATAGATCGGGGAAATAAATTAATCTGGTGTCTTGCATGGTTAAGTGGAAAGGGCTCCTTTCGTATTTTAAATATGTTTTTCACAGAATTTTCCTTTATTTAATCTGTAATCCTCTAATTTATCGCTAAGATTTACTACACTGCCTACATTAACAAAATAGCCTGCTTCTTTTACTTCCGGGATATTTTTCGTAAAATCAAATTCAACCAATAATTTTATCTCTCCTGCCCAATTAAAACTACCCTTAAATTCGGTAATTTCTAAGAAATTTCTTAAAGGCATATCAGCCTTTGATATATCTAAAAATCCTTCACTATTCAATTGCCATTTTATAAGTTCTTTATCATCCACATCATCTACTTCTAATAATTCTAACTCACCCCAACCATATTTAATCTCTCCACCAGCATAAACACAAAGCCCCTTTTTTAAAAAATCATCAACTTCTTCGATATCTTCATCTCGTATCCCTATTAACCCTAACCAGTATAAAAATTTATCTCCACTCTTCTCCTTAGGCAGTATAAATTCTATTTCATGCAAACTTTCATCCTTAGCTCCTCTGTTCACAGGCACGATTGCTGTAGACACCAAAGTATCTACAAAATCAAATCTAAATTTATCTTCATCATAAAATTTATTTTTATCATTTTCTTCTATAAAACCAAACTTTCCATCTTTATAAGCAGGATAAAGACAGATACTATCACCACTGGCAGTTTTAATAAGGGGATAGAAATTTGTAATACTGGCAAACAAATCCTCTAATTGCTCCAGGTTATTAAAAAATTTTTTCCTTAAATACAAGTTGGTTAACGCCCCCCACATCGTCCAGCCGGGAATAAATATTCCTGTCTCATTTATAACTCCCCACTTTAAAGCACCTATATGTAAAGGCTGTTTTTGTTTAAAAATAAGTTTTTTCCACTTCACATCCTGTTCCCTCGCTTTAATTAGCTTTTCGTGGTTGCTTTTCTTATTTTGCCTTCGCATGATAGCGCGCATAAATCAGCACTTTTTCCAGCAGTTCTCGCAAAAAAAGCAAATTGTTTATATTTTTTGAAACTTCATGGAAAAATCTTTCATAATCTGTGTTGCATCCCGGATCTACTATTTGCAAAACCTCATGCAAACCTTCCATCAATTTTCCCTCATCTATTTGTTTTTCTCCTTTGGCATATACCCACATAGCATAAACTCCGTCATTTGCCAAAACTCCTAACAGTTTATTTATTCTATTGCTATCAAGTATATTGTCCTTGACTATATTAAACGCTGTTTTATTTACCACAGCCTCAATATCCCCGCGAAACCCGGCATCCAAGCTGTTGTTAGCCATTCTCCTAAGCCTCCTTACATTCCATTCCTAGAACCAATCAGCTTTTCCCACCCTTATTTTTTCCGGTAAGCACTTCTTCACCTATCCGAATGCAATTTTTAACCGACCAAAACCTCTTGTTGTCATACCACCTATTCCTAAAATATTGAAAAATTCTCCCGCCTCCTTCAATGCCTTTTCTAAATCACCATACGAAGGTAAAGGAGCAATTTTCTCCTGTAAACCAGCAAAACACTGTTTATCAAAAATCCTTATATTTCCCCGGAAAACTGTTCCTCTAGGGACGGCTTCTGAAGTAAAAAGAGCCCCTTCTTTAGCAGCACCTGTTATCGGATTTATCGAAACCGAAGTTCTTACCTCTAAATTAGAATTTACAATCTGAGAAAATAACCCTTCCGGGACAATAACAATCTCTTCCGCAGTAAATGGTAGCCCACTAACCTTTTTTAGATTTTGATTTAATTCTTCTTCAATCTCTTCCTTGCAGGTAAAAGGTAAATAAAGCCAGCCCAAATTTATGGCTCCACTTTTACTCTGGTTTTCCCATTTACCCAGCACGAAACAACTAGTAGCAGGAGGGCTGTTCTTACTGGCTAAAAACCCTGCATCCTGTAAAATTTCCCCCGTAGTTATCCATCTGGTTCCCCAGCGCGTAAATACCGGGAAAAACAAAATAGTTAAATCACTGAAAAAAATCATTCCCTGCCAGCTCAAATCTTTTTTAGAAAAACCGAAGCCCTTACATACTATACAATGTCCGCAGTGTCCACGCTTACTTCCACCCTCATTTTTGCCATCTACTAGAATCTCATCGGTATTCATATAAGGAGCCTCATCCTGTCCGGCACAGTTAACACTAGTCAGTATATTGCCCACAAAATATTTCCAGCTATTTTCCCTGCAATTTTCTCCACTAGTCCTGAAACACTCTTTTTCTTCAGCAAATTTAGCTATTTTTTCGGATAATGTTTTCCCTTCTAATTTTTTCAAATCCTCAATTGTTGGCTGCTCTTTTTTTATCTCTGCCAATATCTTTAAAACCGTATAATATCTCCATACACCTGCTAAAGTAGACCCGGGAATTTTAGGAGTTTTAGTTATAGGATCTCTCACAATAGTATTATCTACCCGCCCTATCGTGTACCCACCTGTACCTACATAAATAGGGTCACTAGCCATTCCATATAAACTTAACTCATGAACCAGATTACTTTTCATCATATACTTATAACCTCCTTAATGCTGTATGCCAGAACTCATAAGCATCAATAAAAAACTGCACAAAAGTCCAATCCATTTCTTGACAAATTTTATCGTACAACTCTTCTTGCCCATCAGATATTCCCAATAACCAACCTATCCCATGTGCCAGTTCCCTGTCTTTTTTTAGTTCTAAAATATTTATAAAATCCGCAGCTAATAAAGCTTTATCCTCTTCTTCCATGTCCCCATCTCTTTTAACTTCTAATCTTTCGTAAAGAACCGTGATTAATCTTTGCAGTTTGCTTTTTCTACCTGTTCCGGATTTTTTTTCATCCCCTTGCTCGAACAGTTCTGCAAATTTTTGAAACTTTTCCCATTTTTCCCATTCATAAGGTCTTTGTTTTTTGCTGTCTAAACTCCTTTTGCCTTTATCATTGTAATAAATATCATTCCTGCGAGTATTAGTATCCAGGAACTCAAAATCAAAAGTATTGGGTACAATCTCAATTTTTTCTCTGTCTTTCAGATCTCTAATACTGGCAATCCATCTAGGAGGATCGTCAGGAAACACATAAAACCTGTAGCCTTTATTATGTTCCCCCCAGTAAAGCGAGTAATAATCAGCACTTTCATTTATCCATTTCCGACAACCCTGAAAAGCCATAACCTTTTTTATAGCAGCTGCCTCTTTCTTTACCACCAAATTTCGGGGTTTATCCACATCCCTTCTGATTCTCCGCAAAGCCTTTATCCCGACATAAAGCGGCTTTTGATATTCTTGAACCACCACTCCTATATGTAAAGGGAGCTTTCCGTAAACCAAACCAAAGTCTTCCTGGTACTTTTTTATTGCCCTATCTATCAAAGTTGGAGTATACTCAGCAGGTATAACAAACTGCCAGCTGACTGGAGTAGGGTCTATAATAGAAAGATAAGGCTTGTAAAAATCATACTTGGCATCTTTAACTTCCAGTTCATAAGTTTCTTCTGGCTTATCAGGGCTATCCAACCGTCTCAGCTTAAATTTTTTTCCTTCAGGCCAGGGCTTGCTGGGACTCGATATAGAATAAACTTCACCATTTCTAACCCAGAAGAGATCTTCCCCATCTGCGTATTCCCCATCAGGAATATTCCTTTTCCCTTTCCAGTAATATCTTTTTTTCCTTTCCTCAGGAATACCTGCATAGTCAACCAGATTCCTTTCTATTTCTTCAAAAAATTCCTTTGTTGTTTCCCATATTCTCCGCAAACGAGCTGGTGAAGGATTCTTGCGGAGAAGAAATTGGAGAATCAGTATAGATAGAAAATCTACATTTTCATCATTAAGAGACTCCCATTCAATAACTTCTGTATCCCAATTTACCTTAGAATTTAGATTTTCTCTCACTAATTTTTCCCATACAGTTCCTGTTATCGAACCAAAAAATATCTGTCTTATAAAATCATTAAAAGATTCGCCGTTTCTTTCACAACCTATATAAGCATCTTCGGCTAACTCTTCAGGAAAAAACCTCAGATTTTCCAGTAAAGGGATATCATATTGGATTTCAGTTTTAATTGATTCATAATCTTTTTTTATTTCTTTACATACATCTTTAAATTTATTTTGATAATTTGAGCAAATTTGTGTACAATTTAAAGATTTTTCCCACCAAGAGTTTTCTCGTAACTCTTTAATTGTTTTAATAACTTTTCTCATCTTCTTGTAATTTTTTATTTGTTTGCCAAGCTCCTCTTTTTTATTATTGGGAGTTGAAATGTCTTGTTTTTTGTTTTCAATCTCTTCAATTTTTTTGGCGATTTCATTTTCATACTTATCCCAATTATGCGAAGCTAAAAAAAGTAAAATAAATTTTTTTACATCCCAAAAGTTATCATTATATTCTTTTCTATTTAATACCAGGCTATTAAGCATATCCCCACTCAGCCAGTCTCCAAGTTCAAACTTCAAACTTATCAGAGCTATTCTGCCATTCTTATCTTTAAGTTCTGAAACCCATATAGTCTCTCCATCCTTATTCTCCCACCATTTTTCAAGCCTTCCCTGCGTTTTATTTTCCCAGCAAATACGGCATATATTGGCTCCAAACTCTTGCCGTTCAGAAACAAAAACTGTTCTCTGCCCACAAATCTGGCATATACCAATTGCTTTATTATTTGAATTCTTTAACAAACATATATCGCTTTTTTTCCTGCCCCAGTCAGCTTTCAAGTAATTTTCTCTGGCTTTTTGTAAAAGATAGCCTAAATTCATAAGCCCGCGGGAAGCCTTAGTCAAAAAGATTGCAGGATAAAATTCATCCTCTGATCTTTCGCAAAAAATATCTAATATTTCTTTCTTTATTTCGTGCAAATCATCAACTAATATGGCCATATTATCAGCCATATCTTCCCCCAGGTCTTCACCTACCAGAAAATATATGCCGGTTTCATCACGATAAACCTCATTGCCTATCGGATACTTATACTCTAAAAGCTTTTTTATCTCCTCATCAATTTCCCTGGCTGTATCCCGATACCACTGGATTTGTTGAGGTTTATATCCCTTTTCTGCCAATCCCAGCTTATCATACTGAATGCCTAAAATGCGCCACCTTATATTTCGCGGTTTATTCATATATTCTGTGACTTTTTGATTTTCTGTTTTACTATTATCTTCTGACATCAAAACTAAATCTGCCAGCACTGCCTTAAACATCGTTGCCGTCATATAAGCCTGATCCCAAAGAGAAACATCATTTATCGGAAAGCGTGAATCACTTAAAATCCTGGAATACCAGGATTTAATCTCTTCTAATACAAATTCTCGAATTTTTGGCCAATAAGTATGATCATATTGATCACAAGCACATAAAAAATTGTGTAGCTTCCTTAAAAAACTTATGCGTCCTTCATCTAAGTCCTTTAACTCCAAACTTCTCTTGAAAATGCCAAAAGAATTAGCTATCCAGAGGCTGTGTTTCATTTGTTCTACCGGATTCCCTTTATCTATACCCGAATTTATATTTTCACAGCCTTTGAAAAAAACTTCTTCTACAAAAGCGGCATTAGAAGCCTTTCCTTTCATTATGTCTAAAAAGTAAAGACCCCCTACCCCCCAGTCAGCGGGAACTTGAACTTTTTGATTTATAAAAAAATCCTTCAGCTTACAATCAATGCTTTCAAGCTCAATTTCCAGAGGTGTTTTAGAAGCAGAATCTTTTTGGTAGTAATTTTTATACTCATTATAAACCTCATATCCAAACCGTTTTTTAAACTCATTTTTGTATTCATCTTCAAATATTTTAATATGACTTTCCCAAAAATTACTTCCATCCTTTTGGCGCCAAAATCCTACATGCGTTTTCCCCAAATTAAAAAGCAAAGCAGCTATTTCAGCTTTTAATATCTCGTCTTTGTATTTAACCAGCAGAGAAAGATTCATTCCTGACATAAATCCCACCCTCTATAATTTCCTAAATTCAATTCGCTTTTTCCTTTAACTGCATAAAATTTTTCTTTCCATTCAAAACTTCCCCATCCTAATTTGGTTTTAGCCCCTACTCCATTTTCAGCCACTTTTTCTAAAGCCTCCAGTAAATTTTCTAAATCATCTTTGATTTCATGCAATAAAGTTTCATCCTCCCACATTCCATCAAAAGGAACATAAACTATCTGACAAATACCCTGGGTACCACAGGCAGGGACTACTTCATAAAAGATAGGTTTTTTGCCTGCCCTTCTTCTCCTATCATGGGGATTAATTACTTCCAGAGATATCCTATCAAAATAGGTTGGATAAAAAATAGTTCTACCCCTATGTGTCTGAAATTCCCAGGGTAAGCTTTCTCTTTCCTTTATTATTTTGGCGGAAATTTTTTGTTCTAGAATTTTTTGTAGCCCTTCCCATGATTTCTCATTTTTGACCTCACTTATAAACTCCTTATCAACCTTCATACCCAGTTCAAATAAAACAAACTCTAAAACCTTATCCTTGAATTCTTCCAAATTTGAACTGCTACCCTGCAAATAATCCTCTATCACTTTTATATTTTCTGAACCTGCTCCAAATATACGAAGATAACTATTAACCAAACTTCTTTTCCTATTAATATCCTGGCACTCATTTAGCAGGTCTTTAAAAGCATTGCCCAGCGTTCCCTTCCAACTACTCCCTCTTATCATAGGTACTTTAAAAGCTTTATCTTTTAAAACGGGATTGTGTATTAAATAAAACTCATCATCATCTTTCGAAAAATATGGCCCTTTCAAAGTAAAAACTCCCCATATCACAAAAGAATAAGGTAAAAGGTTGTCTACATACCGCTCCAGCTCTTCCCTTGATAAAATACCGGCAAAATTTTTAGCTAGTTTAAATTGTTTATCATTATTAAAATCCAGGTATTTACAAGAGTTTTCAGAATAACTTCGAAAAATCTCGTTTTTCAGCCAGTTAAAAGGGAAGTCTCTCATCGTCTGAAAATTTTTATATTTCCTTTTAAACCTATCATCTAATTTTTTAGCAGCAATAAAGGGAAAATCTTCCAGTAAATATTTTTTATTATCTGAATTTAAATACTCATTTATTTGCAAAAATTTCCCAGGATGATAATAAAACTTACAATATGAAACATAATCACTTAAATTTCTTACCTTCTTGACTTTTATTTGCTGCAACGCTTCAAATCTCACTTCTTTAACCTCCTCACCTAACCAGAGCTGTTAGGGATAAATATCCCGTATCGTATTTACCCCCATTTCGCACTATATATGGTAAAATTTTAGATCCTTCACTTTCAGAGTAAATAACCTTGCCGTAAATTTTGTGCTTTTCATTTTGGCTTCGATCAAATTTTCTTCTACCTTCTAATTGCTTAAGTTGTACTAGTTCCATGAGAATATCTTTAAGATCATGGCTTTTTAAGGGAATTCCCTTTAAAACCTTTATATTTTCAATGTTTTTTTGAGCTAAAAAATTTTTTATTTCTTGCTCAAGAGGAATATTCGAGGTGAAGCTTTTAGAGGTAATTAGATTTGCAAAATTGCAATTATAATTGCCAAAATTTAAATTAAATGTTCCTTTATTTTTAATATCTATCTCTTTTCCTTCTCGTTTAACACCGACTATTTTTAATCTTCCATAACCTAAATTCCACTTCCCACCCCAATAACCGTAGTCATCCATAAAATTAAGCAAAGGATAAAACACCCCATCTATTATGTCATCAACTACCCAAAAATCCAGTTCTAATTTTCCCCAAAAATAAGGTTTTCCAAAAAAGAAAACCGCCCAACCTCCACTTCTTTTTCTAGGGCAATCTCTATCAGTTTTAATTTCCTTTTCATTGTTAAAAAAGCAAAATCTTTCAGGCAGTCCTAAACTGTTATCTAAACTTCCTTCGAATTTTATGTTCTTTAGGCTAATAAGCCCTTTCCACCCAGTATCACCAAAGATTATTTCAGGGATCGAAAACTTAAGTTTTTTCTTTAAAAAGCAACAAACATCTTCGGTTTTTACTCCCTGCTGAAGCAGGAATTCATTTAACTTTTCCTCCTTATTTTTAATCGTATTCTTTTTTTCCCCATAAAAAATCTCTTTCCAGGCAAGAAAACATATAACCTCAAACCAAAATCTTAAACTTCCCATTAACGAAGAAGGACGCACTTCATTATTTTCCTGCCACGCATTTCCTGTCCATAAAGGAGTTATAGTTTCTAAAACAACATTAACATTACTTCTTCGCATACCAAACCCCTTCCTTCCTCAATATACAAAAACAAATCTTTACAGCTTCCATTCTCCTTCTAATCTTTAAAATCCTTCCTTCAAAACTTAAAACACAACACAAAATACCCTTCTAGTTCTCGCATGTAAATTAAACGCCTTATTACTTCTTACATATTTTCCTGATATTTCTTTCTCAGTTTCAATTCTTCATAGGTAGGCTAAAAACTTGTATCCTTGATTTATGGTTTCATGCAGGATTTGGGTTTCAATTCCTCATAGGTAGGCTAAAAACACATTGAACTTACAGAGAAGACATTCCGGTTTGCGGGTTTCAATTCCTCATAGGTAGGCTAAAAACTGTGT
>NZ_FQWY01000034.1 GCF_900129805.1 Thermosyntropha lipolytica DSM 11003 | reverse complement strand
ATGGTGGGCGATGCAGGGCTCGAACCTACGACCCCCTGCTTGTAAGGCAGGTGCTCTCCCAGCTGAGCTAATCGCCCCAATTGGTGACCCCTAGGGGATTCGAACCCCTGTTACCGGCGTGAAAGGCCGGTGTCTTAACCACTTGACCAAGGGGCCTTTTTTACCTGCTCAACGATTGTTATTTTACATGTTTTATAGCCCAAAGTCAATACTTTTTATCTCCCATTTAAAAATCGACATTGCTGGGGCTAAAACCTTTGCCAAAAGCTTCAATAGTCTCATTTATTATTATAAATGCCTCACTATCAATCTGAAACACAATTTCTTTCAGCCTGGGCAGCTGAGTTTTACCTACAGTCACCAAAATAATTTTTCTCTGTCTCCCCGAATAAGCACCTTCAGCCGGTATGTAAGTACATCCTCTCCCCAGATCATTCATGATAGCATAAGCTATAGCTTCCGCCTGTTCGGATATTATCATAGCTGTGCGGGTAACATTGGGGCCTGCTTCTACCGCATCCAAAGTTTTAGAAAAAACATATATCGATATAGCTGAAAACAAAGCTAGTTCCAGGTTAAACACTGCCAGGGAAAGAGCCAGAACCACCAGATTGCCAATAAAAAAAGTCTGTCCTATACTATATCCCCATATTCTTTTTACTATAACTGCTATTATATCCATCCCGCCTGAAGAAGCCTTATAACGCAGAATAATTCCTGATCCTAATCCATTTAAAGCTCCCCCAAAAATGGCCGCCAGCAAAAGATTATCTAGATTAAGGTCAATAGGCGGCATAATACCCAGTAAGACTGTCTGCAGCAAAGTAGCAAATAAGCTGTAAAAAACAAAGCGGCGGCTTACAAACTTATAGCCGGCCAAAAAAATAGGGATATTAAGGAGTATAAACCATACCCATACATCTATTCCGGTAATAAATTGTAAAACAATAGCTATACCTGTAACCCCACCAGTTAAAACTTTAGCCGGTATGAGTATAGATTGTATAGCAATAACTACAATAATAGAACCTGCTATTATACCTATAATATCTTTCCAGGAAACCTGTTCACCCCAACTGCTTATTCCTTTTTTTATCGGCATACTCACCCTAGCTCCTCCTCCTTTCCTGGATTTATTTTCTCATATATTTTTAAAAATAAAAACAGGCTGTATTATATACAGTCCCCGATTTAAATACAAGTAAAAAATATACAATTTATCGCCAGTTTAAAAATGGTGCAAAGCAAACATGTAAAATCACTGGCCTTTAAATAAAAATCCCTCTTCCTGTTCTGCTTGCTTTCATCTGCCTGTATCAATTATATTAAGTTAAGTAATTAGCAAAAACGGCAGGAGGACAATTATGCGCTTTAAAGGCAATCTAGGCGAAGACAGCATAGGAAGACTGCTTATAACCATGTCCCTTCCCGCCATGATTGGCATGACTATCCAGGCATTATACAATATTGTCGATACCTTCTGGGTAGGAAAAATAGGTACGGGAGAAGCTATTGCCGCCTTAACCATCTGTTTTCCTATTCAAATGGTTATGATTGCTATCGCTTCCGGAACGGGAATAGGTTTAACCTCTATTATCTCACGCCGGTTGGGGGCCAAAAAAGTTAATGATGCAGTAAATGCAGCCGAACACGGCCTTTTGATCGTTTTCATATATGCGATCATTACCGTAGTCGTAGGCCTGCTATATATAGAACAAATCCTCGCTATCTTTGGGGTTACTCCTGAACTTTACCCCATGAGTTATGACTATATAAACATTATTTTTCTGGGAAGCATACTAAAATATTTTGCTATGATGTCAGGGAGCATGATTCAGGCCGAAGGCAATGCCGGCATACCTATGCGGTCAATGGTCACCGGGGCTATAACCAACATGGTCCTGGACCCTTTCTTCATCTTCGGCATCGCCCCTTTCCCGGCCCTGGGAGTTAAGGGAGCAGCTATCGCTACCCTCATAGGCCAGGCAGCCGGAGCCGGAATTAATCTGCACTATCTTTTTTTCAGCCATCAAAGCCAGTTAACACCCAGGCTGAAAAGTTTCAAATTTAACCTCTTTATTTTTAAAGAAATATATAAAGTAGGTTTTCCTTCCATGATCATGCAGCTGGTAGGAAGCCTTATACTGCTCGTCCTAAACCACAGCCTGGCTCCATATGGATATCGCGCTATTGCTGCTATGGGTATATACTTCCGGGTGCAATCCCTTATATTCATGCCCCTTTTCGGGCTAAATCAAGGACTCATACCTATTGTAGGTTTCAACTACGGAGCCAGAAACTTAAGCCGTATGAAATCAGCTATCAAAAAAGCCCGCCTGGGAGCATTTATCCTAATGAGCATAGGTTTTATAGGGTTTCAACTTTTTCCTGCTCAGCTGGTTTCTATTTTTAACCAGGATCCTGAGCTGATAGAACTGGGAGTAATCGCTATGCGCAACATAACCTGGCTGCTTCCTCTCGTAGGTCCTTCCATAATAATGTCCAGCACTTTTCAGGCGGTGGGCAAAGGATTTACTGCCATGTGGCTTTCCCTTTTGCGCCAGGTGATACTTTTACTCCCCCTGTTATTTATCCTGCCCAGGTTCTGGGGTATAAAAGGCATATGGCTGGCCTTCCCCTTTTCCGATTTCATCTCCATAACTATAACCGCCCTGGTCTTTATGAGATATATGAAACATCTAGAAAAACATGGCTTCCCCGAAACAGCTGCTTCATAAGTCCCTCCCCTCCTCCCCCAGGGGAGGTATTTTTTTGTCAAAATAAGTTATATTATTTTTCCCTGCGGTTAATACTATTAAGAGGCATAATTTCATATTTAATATTTAAGCCGTTTATTAAATTCCACCATCTCATTAAGGCGAGCAGGGAGGTAAATACATATGTTATCAGTTATTCTGGCCGGGGGCAAAGGCTTAAGGCTTTGGCCGGAAAGCAGAAGTTTTCGCCCCAAACAGCTCTGCCAGCTGGTAGATGAAAAATCTATGCTGGAACATACTATTGACAGGCTAAAAAAGGCAGGCTCAGAAAAAATAATCATTTTAACTAATCAGAGTCTAGTAAAAGCGATTGAAGAACTGATAAGCCAGCATCCAGATAAAAACAACATCCAGATCATAAGCGAACCAGAGAGCAAAAATACGGCTCCTGCCGTAGGACTGATTCTCTCTTACTATGCAGAAAACATAGATGATATAATCGGTTTCTTCCCCGCCGATCATCATATATTAAACTTGCAAAAGTTCACAGCAACGATAGAAAAAGCTTGTCTAGCCGCCAAGGCCGGCCACTTAACTACCATCGGCATCAAACCTGATCGTCCTGAAACCGGTTTCGGCTATATAGAAAAAACTAAACTAGAAGTAGGGCAAATCCCGGAGGTATATCAGGTTAACTCCTTTTATGAAAAGCCTGATTTTAAAACTGCCCTCAGTTACATAAAAAGCGGTAATCATATGTGGAATTCAGGCATATATATCGGCAAGGTTAAAACCTTTTTAGAGGAATTTGCTCATAATCTTCCGGAAATATATGAAAAAATAAAAAAAGGTCCTGAATTCTATATAAATTCATACGCAGAAATGCCGGACATAAGCATAGATTACGGCATAGCCGAAAAATCATCCCGGCTGGCTGTAGTCATTTCCGATTTTGGCTGGTGCGACTTAGGCAGCTGGAATGCATTAGAAAAAATACATCCTAAAGATGAATACGGAAACATCGCATTCGGTTCCGACATCTTATTCTTAGATGCAGGTAATTGTATAGCCAGACAAAAGGAAAAAACCCTGGTTCTGTTCGGAGTAGAAAATCTGCTGGTAGTGGAAACGGAGGATATAGTGTTTATAAGCCACCGTGATAAATGCCAGGACATGCGGGAAATTACACATATACTCCAAAAAATCGGGCGCTACGACCTTTTGTAATATTACTAAGGAGGAGATTAAGATTAAAAATATATTCAGGCAATATGACATCCGCGGCATAGTAGGGAAAGATCTTACTTTTGAAAATATGGATAATATTGTGCGGGCTTTTGCCTTTTACGCTCATAAAAAAGGAGAAAACACCATGCTCCTCGGCATGGATAACCGGGAATCATCTCCCCATCTGCACAGCATAGCTGTCAATGCCCTTTTGGAATCTGGCTTTAACATTGTTGATCTAGGAACCGTAATAACCCCCATGTTCTATTTTGCTGCCCGTCATCTTGCTATCAAAGCTGGCATTATGATCACTGCCAGCCACAATCCTAAAGAATATAATGGCATGAAGCTCCTTTTAGGGGAATCCACCATCTATGGTGAGGAAATCCAGCATATAAGGGAATTAACAGAAAAAAAACAGTCCTTAAGCGGAAGGCCCGGATTTAAGGAAAATGTTAATATTTTCCCCGTCTATGCCGAAATGATAAAAAACAAAATAGGCCCTCTTCCCCGCAAATTAAAAATAGTCCTCGATTGCGGAAATGGTACGGCTTCCTTTTTTGCCCCTTACATATATAAAAGCCTGGGCTGTGAAGTAATAGAGCTGTACTGCGAATCTGACCCTCATTTTCCCAACCACCATCCTGATCCGGTTGCTCCTGAAAACATGCAGGATTTGGCCCGCAAAGTTAAAGAAACCGGAGCCGATTTCGGCATCGGTATCGATGGAGATGGCGACCGCATCGGGGTAGTAGACGACCAGGGAAACCTGATATGGGGAGATATGCTGATGATACTTTTCTTTCGGGATATACTTCCCCGCTATCCTGGTACCCCGGCCATAGTAGAAGTAAAATGTTCCCAGAGCCTTATTGATGAAATAAACCGGCTGGGCGGAAAACCTGTCCTGTATAAAACCGGCCATTCCCTTATAAAAGCTAAAATGAAAGAAATCGGAGCTGTATTTACCGGGGAAATGTCAGGCCACATGTTTTTTGCTGATGAATATTACGGCTTTGATGATGCAGTTTATGCCGGAGCCCGCCTTATTTCACTGGTGGCGCATAAAGGCGAAAAGATAAGCCAGATGTTATCTGATATACCTAAATACCATGCTACTCCTGAACTGAGAATAAAAAGTAGTGATGAAGAAAAATTTGCAATAGTAGAAAAAGCATTAAACCATTTTAAGAACCATTACAAAATCATTGACATCGATGGAGCCCGTATAATATTTCCCCATGGCTGGGGACTGGTGCGCGCTTCCAATACAGGTCCTGAAATCATTGTCCGCTGCGAGGGGGATTCCCCCGAAAATCTGGAAAAAATAAAAAAAGAAATCTTCGATTTTTTGGCTCAAATATCCTAACTTTTAAAAAATGGTAAGGTATACTTTATAGCAATATATGGAAAAATATTTAAAAAATTTATTAAGGAGGCAATAACCTTGTCTATTGTAAATTTAGGCACCTTCCCCCCCAAACAATGCGGTATAGCTACTTTTTCCAAAGATTTAAAAAACAGCCTGGAAATAAACGGGGAAAAAGTACAGATCATCGCAATTTCAGATAGCAACTATAATTATAATTATGGGGAAGAAGTTATTTTTAATATAAAACAGCAGCAAAAAACCGACTATCAGCAAGCAGCTCTTCTTATAAACAATACACCTGATATTGAACTGGTAATAGTTCAGCATGAATACGGCATATACGGTGGAGAAAGCGGAAACTATATCCTTAATTTTACAGAAAACCTGAATAAA
The DNA here is from genome assembly GCF_900129805.1 of Thermosyntropha lipolytica DSM 11003. Lineage (GTDB taxonomy): Bacteria > Bacillota > Syntrophomonadia > Syntrophomonadales > Syntrophomonadaceae > Thermosyntropha > Thermosyntropha lipolytica. The sequence continues at coordinate 15,903 of NZ_FQWY01000034.1, read as the reverse complement.
CCATATATCGTAGTAACCCATACCGTTCTGCCCCGGCCGCAAAAAAGACAGCTTAATACATTGCAAAAATTATGTTCCAGAGCCGAGGGAGTAGTATGCATGACAGAACATTCGGCTCATCTTTTAACCAGATTATATAAAGTAAACCCTGATAAAATAAAAGTTATCAGTCACGGAGTACCTCCTTTTAAAAAAGAAAACCCTGAAATCCTCAAGGCTAAATATGGGTTAACCGGATACCAGATAATAAGCACTTTTGGCCTTATCGGCCCGGGCAAAGGCTTAGAACTGGGTATTAGAGCGATGTCCGAAGTAGTAAAAGAATATCCCGGGACTAAATACCTCATCTTAGGACAAACCCATCCTATGCTCAAAAGCCGGGAAGGGGAAAAATATCGGGAGATGTTAATCCATTTAATAAAAGAGCTTAACTTAGAAAACCATGTTCAATTCGTAAACAAATTTTTATCTGATGAAGAACTGGGAGAATATCTCTATCTTACTGATATTTATCTCAGCCCATATCCCAATAAAGACCAGGCGGTAAGCGGCACTTTAACCTTTGCTATCGGCTGCGGCCGGGCCATTGTATCTACAAGCTATACCTATGCTTTAGAAGTCTTAAAAAATGAGCGAGGGCTTTTGGCATCCAAGGCAGATCCTCATGAACTAGCCTGCTTGATCAAAATGATATTAGGGAGCCGGGAACTTAAAGAAAAATTACAGTCCCGTGCTTACGAGCTGGGGCAAAAATGGTCATGGCCCAGTATAGGCCAGGAATATACCTGCTTCATAAGAAAAATTATACAAAACAGCAAAGGAGAACAAAAGCTAAACTATGCTGGACTATAGGCATCTTATGCGCCTCACCGATGAAAACGGCATACTTCAGTTTGCCCATTTAGGTTCTCCCGACCCTTTAAGCGGATATACCCTGGATGATAATGCCCGGGCACTAATTATAGCTCTTCACATGGAAGAAGGTTATGAACTGGCATATAAGTATGCATCCTGGCTTTTAAATGCTATAAGGCCTGATGGACGCTGGTCCAACCTGCAGGTTAACGGTACCTACTACCATCACCTGGATTCCGCGGACAGCATAGGAAGGGCTCTTCTGGCCTGCAGCCTGGGCCTTAATAGCCCTTTTCCCGATATAAAAACCATGTGTCAGAATATGCACACGGCCTTTATAGCTTCTTGCCTTAAATTTACATCACCCCGGGCCATTGCCTATACCCTGCTGGGCTTATGCAAGATAGAAGATGAAAAGCAAAGACAAAAATATATGGATAATTACGGCCATAAATTGGCCGAATTTCTAATCTCTCTTTACCAGAGCAGTCATACCAGAAAATTTCGCTGGTTCGAGCCTTACCTTACTTACTGTAATGGCATATTGCCACAGGCTCTCTGGGCCTATTATGCCCTAAGCGGAAATAAGAAAGCCCTCAAAATAGCGCATGATTCTCTGCATTTTCTAAACAGCATCCTTTTCAAAAAAGGCCATTTAAATATAATAGGCAACCGGGGATGGTACCATAAAGGCAAGAAAATCCCCTTCTACGACCAGCAGCCGGTTGATGCCGCTTCTACTGCCTTTGCCTGTTTTGAAGCCTATAATGTAAGCGGAGAAAGCGAATATCTGGAACTGGCCATCCTTGCCCATAAATGGTACCGGGGACACAATATAAATAACCTTCCTCTCTATGATAAAAAAACCGGCGGCTGCTTTGATGCCCTTACCCCGGAAGGGGTAAACATCAACCAGGGAGCTGAAGCCGTAATATCCCTTCTCCTCACTGACACCCTCATGTTAAGCTTCCTTCGTGAAAAAGCTGATATGGAAAAAACTTCTTAAAAATATCCCTCTTGACAGCGAGGGATATTTTTATTTACACTCATCTTAAACATATGAATAATTGTTCAAATGTTTATATGGAGGTGGAGGATGGAAAACGACAGACACAGGGAAGATTTTTGTGAGGTTCATCAGGTACATGAAGAAAAGGTAGCCGAAGTAAAGAGGATAATGCTTCCCGAAGAAAAAGCCCAGGCACTGGCCCAGATTTTTAAGACCTTAGGCGATCCTACCCGCATACGCATCATCTTTGCCCTTATGCAGGGAGAACTTTGCGTATGCGACCTGGCCGAAATAACTGATTCTTCCGAATCATCTGTTTCCCATCATCTGCGCCTTTTGCGTACTCAAAAACTGGTCAAATACCGCCGGGAAGGCAAAAACCTTTTTTATTCACTAGATGACCATCATGTAGAAAAGCTTTTTAAAGAAGGATTGAAACATGTATACGAATAAGGGGAGAGGTTTAAAATGGCAGAAGCAGTTTTAGAAAACAATCAGATGAAAATAATTCAGGCTGATTTTTATGTATCCGGGCTTGACTGTCCAAGCTGTGCCGCCAAGCTGGAAAAAGCAGTACAGGAGCTTCCGGGAGTAGTCAGTGCTTCCTTGAATTTTGCCAGCGGCAAGCTTAAGGTGGCATTAAAAGAAGAAAAAGATATCAAAGAAGAAATCATAAGGCTTGTTCATTTTTTAGGCTATGAAGCTACGGAAGCCGGCGAGATAAGAAGGGTCGAAAAAGTGATAAAAGATGACTTGGAAAATCTGCTTTTTAAAAATCCCTTCGGTATAAGCTTAATTATATCAGGAATAACCCTTTTGGCCGGCTTGGCGGTATGGCTTACCGTCGGAAGATATGAGATAGTTAACCTCTTTTTCACGGCCGGTATAATCGGGGGCATCATAATGCCAGCCCGCAATGCCTGGAACACTCTGGTTAAACTGCGCAGTCTGGATATTAATGCCCTGGTTATAATCGCCGTCATTGGAGCTATATTAATAGGCGAAACAGCTGAAGGAATAGCAGTAGTTTTTCTCTATTCTCTGGGCAATTTCCTCCTGGCTTATACCTTTGACCAAACGCGAAATTCCATAAGAAGTCTTATGGAGCTGACACCCAAAGAAGCCCTGGTTATAAGCGAAGAAGGAGAAATAATAAAACCTCTGTCCCAGATAGAAATCGGAGATATAGTCCTGGTGCGTCCCGGGCAAACAATCCCGGTTGACGGCATCGTGGTAGACGGAAACTCGGATGTTGATCAGTCCCCCCTTACCGGCGAATCGGTACCGGTATACAAAAAAGCGGGAGATGAAGTGCTGGCAGGAACCTTAAATACCAACGGGATTTTAAAAATAAAAGCTACCCGGCCTTATAAAGATACAGCTTTGCAAAAAATCATATATCTGCTTGAAGAATCCCAGGCCGAGCGTTCCCCGGCCCAGCAAACAGTGGATCGTTTTGCAAGCTACTATACCCCGGCCGTTATCCTGCTAGCCCTGCTGGTAGCCGCCGTTCCTCCACTGTTATGGGGAGCAGATGCCCATAAGTGGATTTACCAGGGATTGGCTCTTCTCCTTATTGCCTGTCCCTGCGCCCTGGTGATATCCACCCCGGCAGCCATAGTTTCAGCTTTAGGCAATGCTTCCCACCGGGGAGTGCTTATAAAAGGGGGAAGCTATCTGGAAGAACTGGGACGCATTCAGGCTATGGCCTTTGATAAGACGGGAACCTTAACTAAAGGGGAACCTGAAGTAAGCCAGGTTATACTTAAAACTGGTGATGAAAAAGCCTTTTTAAGCATAGCCTATGCCCTGGAAAAAAATTCAGAACACCCCTTAGCCCAGGCCATAACCGCGTATGCCCGGTTAAGAGAAATAGAAACTCTGGAAGTAAGCGACTTTCAAAACATTCCGGGAAGAGGAGTTTATGGAATTATTGACGGAAACAAATATTATATCGGCAATCCTCTATTTATCGAACAGAACGGCATCGACTTAACCCCGGTAAAAGAGGATATAGACGCTCTGGAAAAGGCAGGACAAACCGTGGTCATCCTGGCTTCCCCGCCAAAAATATGGGGACTTATCGGCATAGCCGACACTTTGCGTAAAGAAGCTAAAGAAACAGTTGCCCGGCTTAAGAAGGCAGGCATACAGGAGATAATTATGCTCACCGGAGACAATGAAAAAGTAGCCGCCAGCATAGCAGATAAAATCGGCCTTGCCCATTTTAAATCCGGACTTTTACCGGCGGAAAAAGCAGCCAGCATAAAAGAGCTAAAGGCTAAATACCGGCTGGCTATGGTAGGAGACGGCATAAATGATGCTCCGGCCCTGGCTTCTGCCGACATAGGCATAGCCATGCGGCATAAAAAAACCGACATAGCTATGGAAACTGCCGACATAGTCCTTATGTCCAACAACCTGTCCCTCCTGCCTTATATCATAAACTTAAGCCGGCAGACAGTAAGGATCATAAAACAAAACATCCTAGCATCAGTACTCATAAAATTATTGATCTTCCTGCTCATAATCCCCGGTATGCTCACCATGTGGCTGGCCGTGGTAGCTGATGTAGGAACAGCCCTCGCCGTAACCCTTAACGGCATGAGGCTTCTTAAATACAGAGAAGGCGGTGTATAAGCACCGCCTTCAGATAGTTGAAAAATGGGGTATCTTTTCAATTTGTTACTTTTTTAGGAATTTATTACTCTATTGTAAATAAATTAAAAACAGCTGCCAACAATGACTTTGTCGACAGCCTGATAAAACTTTTACTTTTTATGAACTAATCTATATCCCGGGGCTGATTACCTGAGATGTCATTATTTTCCAGAACGGTAGCATCACCCTGGGTTATGCTTAACCCCCCAACTCCGCTGTGGTATTCAGCAGTATTATTGTTTATTTTATTACCTTTAATAACCGGGTTAGCCTGAGCAACTCTAATGCCACCACCAAACATCCCCGCATGATTATTTTTTATCTGGTTATCAATTATTTCAAGCTGTGCATCTACACCTGCAAGAATTCCCCCACCTGAACCTGTGGAACCAGTAGTGTTATTCATTATTGTATTTCCAATAATAACAGCATTGGACATCTGAGCAAAAATTCCACCACCATTATCGGCATAATTATCTTTAATAATATTATTCTTTATGGTTGCTGAAGTCCTTGCCATCAGAGAAGCAATACGTATACCTCCACCATAATCGCTTTTACCATTAGTTATAGTGAAACCTTCCAGCACTGCATCCCTGGTTTCTCCACTCTCAAATATAACTACTGAGTCCCTGCCACCGCCATCTATGATAGTTGAACTTACAACATTATAATCCGAAGGATTAGTACTACGTACAGTAATATTCTTACCTTTAAAGTTAATATTTTCATTATAAGTTCCCGGAGCAACAATAATTGTATCACCATCACTGGCTGCATCTATAGCAGCTTGTATAGCCGGAAAATCCGATGGTACATTAATTACCTTGCCTTTTAATTCGGGATATTTTTCCTTTGCTTCCCCATTTTCCCCCTGCAAGTTCGATTCAGGTCCGGAAGATGGAGTCGGTTTACTACCCCCACAGCCAGTTATGATAAACAAAGCCATAATAACTATTAATAATATAGATAACCGATATAGCTTTTTACGCATAATTTTTCCTCCCTGTTATTTCTGGTGCCCGCTTTCATCTATAATTTTCTTGATAAAATCATTTATAGGATCAATGCCGGTAAATTTTTCCTTCTCCCCTGACTGTATATGTTCAATCTCTCCTAACCAGTGTTCTCTTTCTCCTCCCTTCCACAATTTAATCAAGAAAGACAAAGTTTCTTTCCTGGACATAGCTAAACCCCCTAAATAGTTAATTGGCAAACTTTTCCTCATCTTAACCCCCATAATTTATCGGGGGCTCTGAAAAAAGAGCCCTCATTTAAAAATGGGCTTCCTAATAATTCACCTATTAAATGTGCAGACAATAGATCTGTTTCTACATGGGAGCAACAAATGCAAAAGTTTTAAAAATCTCCCTTGCCTGTTCAATATGTTTCGCATACAGATCACGGGGAGCAGTGTAGGAAAATTGATGAAAAATATTTTCATCGCGCTGGATAAGAACTGTCCACATCATAAATTCCTCTCCTTGTTGGAAGAAGTTGCAGGTAAATTCGATATAGGGAACGTTATACCCGCTGATGTCCATCATACCTTCTGCCTTCTCCAGCACCTTTCCTCCCGTATTTTCTATATCGTTTTGATAATCCTTTAAGAAATCGTGCAGGTTTTCATAATTACCGCCGGCAGCGCGGGAAAGAACATTCTGGATATTTACTGTTGTATAATATTCTTCTGTACCTTGAGGACCGCTGAAAATAACCGTATGCTCATTAGTTTGTTCATAAATCCAGTGCTGGGGATAGGCGAGTTGATATCCTAACTGGCTGCTCTTAAAGATCTTCATGTTGTTTGGCTGTTTCACTGCTTGTTCACCTGAGCCAGCCGAAGGCGAAACCTGCGAGGTTCCCGTCTGCCCGGCATCTTTTGCCCCCGAGCCTCCACATCCTGCCAGCAGAAAGAGAAGGGCAACCATTACCAGACATATTTTAAAAAGCATTTTTCTTTTCTTCTCCATAATCTGTTACCTCCTTAATAATATTTTTCAAGAGTAAAAAAATTTTTGTGATCTCCCCCCTTTCCCTTGATTTACAGGCAAACCCCAGGTTATAAAGCTATCTAAAGGCTGGATGCTTTTACTACCACTGTTCTGGCTACCCGGTCACCCAGACGCTGTTTGCGGGGAGATGTCCAGATGAGGATAATTCCCAGCAGGTAGAAAAAGGGTAGAAAATCTATGATCCTTAATATATTGCGGACCAGGGCATCGGTTATGCTACAAGGGCTTCCATCAACCTTGCGCACCCTCAGTCCTAAAGCTAATTTACCCAGGGTTCCACCTGTTTTTCCTTCCATTAAAACAAAATAAGCAATTCCTATTATGAACATCAGAAAAGCAGGTGCTCCCTCCATAGCATATCCATCTGCAGTTGTATTTCCGGTAATAAAAGCAATAACATATCCCAGAACAAAAAATACAAAAGAGTCAATAACAAGAGCAATAAAACGCAATCCGACCCCTACAAAAGCCATTTCTGCAGAGGGAGAGGCATAAGGAGCTGGGGGTACCATATTGGCACCTGCTGGCGGCGGATAAGCATAGGGTGCTGCTGATGGCATAGTCCCCTGCGCTGGCGGAAGAGGAGGCGCAGGAGAAAACAGACCCGGTATGTTCTGGGCATAATCCCAGTTGCCAGAGCTTTCTTCCCGTATCAGGTCAGTTTTTAATATACGTCCTTCACGGGCATAACTTATCAGCTGTTCCCAGTCATAAGGACCATATTCAGTATTATCCCTTCGCAAAAACCATTTTCCCATTTTTATACCTCCCAGAATTATTTTTTTATATTTCAAGAAGGCATTGGAGGCGGTTGTGCCTCTTGCCTTTTATCAGCCAAAGGTGGCGAAGCGGGCACTTGACTTTTTTTCGGCATCGGTGGTGGTTCAATTTTTATTTCTCTCCGGGTAAAAGAAGGTGATTTAGCAAAAAGACCAGGCATACAACAGCGCAAACTAATCTCTATATCATCAAAAAGCTGAATCGGTGCTATTCCTTTAAGATTTACCTGTTCTCCTTCCTGTTCGATACGCAGCATATCAAAAACACCAGACTGAAGATATATAGCTTCTGCCCGATAAAGTATGGCCGGGTCAAGATTATTTTTTTCTCCCAGCCATACCGTGTTTAAGTCCAACCTTGTTCCCAGGTTAGAAAGCCGCAAAATAAGGTGCTCAGTTTTTTCGTCCAGAACAAATTTACTATAATCATGGGATGCCGGCTTAAACAGTTCCTTATCTGCCAACCTACGCAAGCCCTGTTCTATTCGGTTTGCACTCCATTCTATTTTTTTCTTCTGTAAGGTTATTAAGGCATTGCTAATGGGAAAACGCGTAGCCAGCAGTTCTTCCCTCACAGCTGCTTCTACTAATTGTGGGGTAAGAATAAAGGGAAAACCTCTTACCCCCTTTCCTTTTTCCAGCCATTTTGCCTGCAGCCCTAAATCCAGGCAAATCCCGAGAAGAAAAGCTTCTTCTTCAGGCAAGGAAACTATAAAATCTATACCTTTAAGCAGACTGCTTCCTGTACATTCCTGGAGAAATTGCACTATCTCATAAACCGGAGCAGGATATTTAATCGATATTGTAGTCCCGGCCATGGAAATAGAGGCAGTTTCTCTGCCTTTACTTCCCGCATCAAGAATCATAATATCAACAGGCTGCTGTAATCCTTGATAATGAATATGAACATAAGCCTGAGTTTGGGTAAGTATTTTTAAGATTTTTTCCCCTTCCACAGTTAAATTATCTTTATCTTTAAGCCATCCAGATTCTATAAAAGCAATTTCCGGGTCTTTTGAAAATATATCTTCCCCTGCTCCAAAATTTATTAAACCAAGAGGGGATATGACAGAAGCCTTTTCTCCCCACCTTTTTTTCAGATATTTCCATTCATTAACCCCTAGATTAGTTTCCATTTTAGTTCCTCCTTTCAAGGAGCAAAATGCTGCCTTTAATCTTTAGGTTTCTTCCAGTTTTTATACTTGTCAATCAGTTCATCCCGCCAAACATCCTGCATAGCATCAGGTATAAGTGATTTGAAATCAGGACGTATCACCTTAAGTCCTGCATCTGCTATGGCAACATCAAGTTCTACCTTGCCATCTGTTATCAGCTGTTTCCCGGTATTAGCTACAGTTTGCCAGGACAATTGCGTAATTTTTCCAGCCTCACCGATTTTAAGTTTGTTCCCCAAAGCTCCCGTAGCAGTATCATATACACCGCTTCCGATACCTTTTGCCACTACATCTGTCCACTGTTTTAATCTTTGATCCCATGTTTGTTCATTAACTAAAAGAAAATCTGGTCCCATCATATCCCGTGGTGTTTGCTTATAGGTATTTAAGTACCTTTGTATACTCTCAACTTTTGGTCGCTCATGGGGGGGAAAATCTTCGATTTTTTTGCCAGCATCTAATTCCTTTAACAGTTCATGCATAGTTATAGGATCTATGTTAAGCTGTTCTGACATCATCACCTGATTATTCCAGCTTTGACTTGCACCACCTGCAATATCTCTTACAATGCGGTAAGGCATGGCAATTGCTGTTCCTATTCCTACTGGTTTTCCTACATTTAAAACTTTTTCCCCAGCATCAATAATTTTATCTGCGGTATAGCTAAGAGTCTTAGTTCCATAGTAAAGAAGATTAAGAGGCCTTATAAGGTTTTGTTGCATAACTGCTTCCATAGCAGCAATATCTCTTTTGCGCTCTGCTATATCCCTTTGAAAATCCAGGCGTTCCCGTCTGGCATTAGCAAAGGCTTGAGCCAGATTATCACTTAAACCCAGACTTGAAAGGTCAATATCTACTTCTCCACTAATATACCTGTTTAGTAAGTCAGTTTCTTCCTCCTGTGCTCTAAGGCGTTCCGCCTGTTCGGCTAGATTTTTCTCATACTGTCTCTGTGTATCTTCTGCCATCCGCTGCCGGGCTTGCTGCATTTGAGCGGCAGCCTGTGCGCTCTCATGCCATTGATTATCGACAAAAACATGACCTTGACTTAGATGCCATAAGTCTTCTTCATATCTCTCCACCGGACACCAAAAAGGCTCCTCAGCCAAATCACCTACCGGTTTATACCATATATATTCCTTTCCATCTTCACCAATAATTCTGGGTAAATCTTTTGGAAGCGGATAGCCCTGTAACTGGTTTAGCAGAGATGGTTGACTGGAGGAAGGAATAGTTTGCACTCCCTGCATAAGCGATAAAGCGAGCACCATTAAAGCTGCAGAACCTGCAGCTACAGCCATTTTTTCTGCAGAAGATAACGGTTTTGAGTAGTCAGATGGAGAGGAAGGAGCAGGGGTTTCCTTTACTGGACTTGCCTCCTTTTTCCCAGCAGGTGCTGCTTGCATTTCTCTTAGGCGAGCTTCCCACGAACCAAAAAGAAATACATGTCCCAGTTCTTCATTAAACCTTTCCCAGGTGCCGGTAGCATAAGTGCCTGAATCATTCATTTTACCCTTAAGGGTTAGGTATTCTATAGGATAGTGTTTATACAAATAAGCTTGCATTACAAATACCATATAGATTTCTTTTTCGGTCATTTCCATTTTGATAATAGATGATGACATAGGAAATCCAGAATCACCAAAAAGTATATCATCCAGTCCCTGTCTTACAAATAAATTGCCAGCCGAATCCCTTTCTATAGCTATTATAAATTTTTCCACATACCCAATATTTTGCAGCCAGTTAGGCTGATTTACAGCAGCTGAAGATAGTTCATACCTGTTTTCGGGCAGAGTATAACCACCATAATCTACTCCTTCAACAGTAAGATAAAAATCCCAAACTGCTATAGTTTCGCGATCCGTAGCTGGTCTACGGGTAACAACAGTACCATCCTCTCTTTTTTCAGTTACCCATCCCTCTCTATGCCTTTCAATAAAATAGCCATTATCTAACGGATAAGATTTGCTCAGTATGTTATAAAATATATCATAGCGATGCTCACGAGCTGACCCTTGATATTGTACCTGAGGATCGCTGGCAAAATCTTGCAAGGTTGCTGTACCCTGAGCCTTAACGGAAGGATAATCTATAAAAAGGATTATTGTAAAAGTAGTAATCAAAATCGCCATCCAGAATAATTTTTTTCTCATAGTTCTCCCTCCTTCCTGGCCAAATTCAGGTAACGAATAGCCCGGGTAAGGTATTGTAAACCGATAATTCCAGTCAGCAAAGAGAGCAGAGAAATCAAAGGTTCAAATGACACTCCCCTTATAAGGGTAAAAAATTGAATTATGGCCACCAGAATACTCCAGACTAAAAATCCCAGCCAGGTTCCACGGTCGGTAAAAATACTTTCCCTGGCCTCTTTGTAACTCATAAATCCCCATACAATACCTCCGATACTGCCTAAAACCAGCCAAAACATGATTTTGCCTAAAGCAAAAGGTTTGTATATTATCAATAACATAAATAGTACAGCTATTATGGAAAGTGCTGATATAATGAGAGTTTGAGCTTTTAATGTTTCCCAGATGCGAAATTGCCGGACGGTTTCTCTAACTGTCAACAAAAAAATTACTATCCAGAAAAAACTGATTAATTGAAGAAGCCAACTAATTCCAGCCCAGGCAATAACTAAAGTTAAAAAAAACATTCCACCTAAAAACAACCATCTGTTTTTTCCCTTTCCCACCGCTTTACTCCTTTTGCTAAATTTTTATTTCAAGTAAAATTATTATAATTTTTCCATCTAAACCTGTTCTAAATAAATTCTAAATATTTCTGAAAATATAAAAAAACTGCCGGGTTCGGCAGTAATACAATTTATAGAAACAACTTTATAAAATCTCTTTAATCAATCTTTGAATCTTTTCTTCGGGAGAAACGCCAAATTCCTCCCTAAGGGTCTTTTCGTATTTTTGATAATATTGCAAAGCTTCTTTTTTTTGGCCACTCTCGATTAACAGCTGTAGCAGTTCCTCATAATATCTCTCCCGGCAGGGCTCTTTTAAGATCAGTTCTTTATAAATCTTAATGCCTTTTTCTATCTGATTGTGCTTTACTGCCCAATCAGCCAGAATTTCCTGACCCTGGCACCATAGTTCCCGAATCCTTTCTCTAAAAGGAATTACCCAGTCATCATAAGGGTATTCTTCAAATAAATCTCCTTTATAAAGGGATAAAATGGCCTCCAGCTTTTTAATCCGGTTTGTATCATCATTCCCTTCCCAGTTTTGAATTAACTTTTCTCCTTCCTCCACAAACTCCCAGACATCACAATAGACATTTTCGCCAGGTTCCAGCCAAAGATGCCCTTTATTATATTTAATTAAATTAGAATGAGCAGCTTTTTTCAGTTCTGGCTCCAGTGCTTTTCTTAAGGTATATAAGCAGGAAGATAAGTTAGCAGAAGCAGTTTTCATATCCATTTCCGGCCAAAAGGTATCAAGGATTATATCCCTTTCGATCTTTTTTCCCTTATTAATCAATAAATATCTAAGCAGGCCGAAAACTTTATTGTTTTTCCATATATTATCGGGTATAGGTTTGTCATTAATGAAAACCTTAAATGCTCCTAAAGCATAGAACTTATATAGATAGCTTTTGTCTTCTCCCCATTCCTTGAGGATATTATCAATATATTCTTTTTCTATACCTTTACCAGCACAATATTTAAGTATTTTAACCAGATTTTCTTTTTCGCGATAGAAAAAAAAGCGGTAATCATTTGCTTTAACTACTTTCAGGCCTTCTTCCAAAAAAGAATTTATTACCTGGTTATCTTCACCCAAATCCAGCATAACTGCAGCAATATAAAAATCAGTGCGAGCCAATTCATACTGGGCATTCCAGGCAATAAAAATCTCCCTGGCTTTACTGAAAATTTCTCTGGCTTCAGCTAATTTGCCAGCCGCCCAGTATATCATGGCTAAATTCATATTGGCCTGTCCTATAAAATAATTAATACCCATTACTTCTGCTAATCTTAATGCTTCATGACCGTGTTCTAATGCAGCCGTAATATTTCCTGCTTTTCTATATAAACTGCTAAGACAGTGATGAGCTGCCGCCTCAAGTTGATTTAAGCCCAAAGTACCACCCAGAAAAATAGCATCATGGAAAGCTTCGATAGCTTTATCAATTTGACCTGTATCCCTTTGGATCTGGCCCTGGGTAAACAACGCAAAAGCTATAGCTCTATTATCCCCGGATTGTTCTGCTTTTGCCAAACAGGCTGCAACTAAATCACGGGCAACATCATATTCACCCAATATGCGATATATAATGGCCATATTAATTTTAGCCATTAATGATTCATGGCTATTACCTGCATTTTCCCACATTTTGCTGGCAAAACGAAAAGCACTTAATGCTTGCCTTAAGTTTTGCCGGGGATGATAGATAAAAAACTGATATTCCCTGGCCATAAAGGAAATTCTGTTTCTCGATAAATTATTTTTAAAAACTTCTATAGATTTTTGCAGCCACAGGGTTGACTCATTCCATTTTTCCAGCAAAAGATAAGATTGGGAAATAATACTGTAAATCTCGCCTAAAAGTTCACTTTTGCTATCGGTATCCAGATTATCTGCCATCTTTTCCAGGTATTCCAGGCTTTTAAAGCCATCCTCTAAAGCATTATGTCCATAACCTCGCTGCAAGTTATAATTTGCTTTTGTCATTAAGGTTTGGGCAATTCCATAATAATCTTGGTTATCTTCAAATCCTTTAAGGGCAATATGCAAATATTCTTCAGGTAGATTATATCCAAAACCGCCAAAAACCTCAGCCATCGCTCTATATAGCGTCAGGTAGGGGGATGATTTCAATATATTATCAGGGAGTTTATCCAGCCAGCTTTTGGCCTTTTCATACTCTCCCTGTTTAATCATCTGGGGTATTATATCCTGCATAACCAGAGATAAACTCCTGTAGTCTTCTGCCTGAAGCAAATGATTAAGTGCTTTTATCTTTTGCTTCCTTTCCCAGTAAAGGTGTCCGGCAGTCTGATGGAGCTTTTTTAATTCATCTTCTCCTGATACTGATAGCAGACGTCTCTCAAGATAATCTTTAAACATCTGAAGATATCTATATTCGTTTTCATCCAGTCGTGTGACAAAAAGATTTTTGACCACAGCTTCATCTAAAAGCTTTTCGGTTTCCCCATATCCAGTAAGTTCTGCAGCCAGGTTAACCTCTACGGTGTCTAAAATAGATGTTTGCTCAAAAAACCTGACCATTTCAGGTGACATTTTATTAATGACTTCTTCTCTTATGTATTCATCTGCATAGGAAATAAAGGTTTTTTCAGGGTGGGAAAGACCGTATTTCCTCTCTATTTCCATGGCATATCTGGCTAATTTTAAACCTGCAGCCCAGCCTTCAGTACTCTTCCATATTTTTAATATATCTTCCTCCGATAAATTCAAATCTTTAAAAAACCCCCTGGTTTCTTCCAGCGTAAATTTAAGCTTTTCCCCTTCTATTTCTTTCAGCCATCCTTTAGCTCTAAAACTTGCCAGGGGTAAGGGGGGAATATTCCTTGTAGTTAATATTATCTTCACCTGGGGGGGAAGATAGATAACCATTTTTTCCAGCAAGCTATTAATTAATGGAGCATGCTCAACCTGATGATAGTCTTCCAGGACTATATACAGGCCATCAGATAATGAGGATAAACTATTAATTATTAAAGCAACATAATCTTTTAATTCCCCTGGGCTACCTGTTTTTAAGCGGGGATGATTTCCTGATATTTTTTCTAATCCTGCTTCTAAATACTTCATAAACAAATGAATGTCACTATCTTCCTGATCCAGCTGGTACCATAAAAAAGGAATCCTCCTCCAGGCAAGAAAGGAACTAACCAGGCTGGTTTTGCCAAAACCTGCACCAGCATTAATAACAATCAATTTGGCTCCCGATTCTTCCAAAAAGGCAAAAAGCCTTTCCCGGATAAAAATATTATGTGGTTCCGGACATATGAGTTTTGTCGATATAATGGGATCCATAAAATCAAATCCTTTTAAAGTTCTTTTAGATATTCCTTAAGTTTATAAATATCTCCCGGTTCTTTTATAATTTTAAGGGCCAGAGATAAGACTTTTTTATCAGCCAGCCTTCTTTTTTGAACATCTTCAATATTTTTCAGATCCGCAATGTAACCCAGGCCGATAGTCCTTCTTATCATTTCTGTTCCACTGTAACCCATAGCATCTTCCCATATATCCTTAAGGATTTTTTCCAGATAGGGGGATGGCCATCTCCTTTTATCAATATTCAGCCATGCATTATAAATCTCCTCCCGAAAGGTATCCCAAATATCCTCTATCATTTGCATAATATACATTCTATACTGCCTGCATTGATACGGCTGGTCGGTAAGACCTTCTTGGGCAATCCAGTTGATTAGCAGGCTACCTATGATATTACCGATATCGAAACCAATAGGGCCATAGGTAGCAAATTCCAGATCTATGGCTTTACATAGATTATCACCTGCCATAATGCTTCCCGAATGGAGATCACCATGTATTAGTGCCTGGGGATAATTATTAAATTTATCCCTTAATGCGGCGATTTTAGATAAAAATTCTACATCATTTTGTAAAGCCCTGACTTCAGGATATTCCATGGCCTCCATCCTATTCCCCCAGCCTTCAGGGTGGTAAGGATTTGTTAATACCAAATCCTCGGTGATTTTTACCAGATCGGGATTTAAAAACAGGGAAATATTTCTCCTTTTAGCGGTTATATCGAGGAAGAAGTCAGAAGTATAAGCCATCACTCGCCCCAGATACCTTCCAATATTAACTCCTATATCAGATATGTATTCCCCTTCTATCAGGCAGTCTCTGAGGGTTTTGGCAGGATGGAGGTCTTCCATAATTATTAAAAACATGGCCGGATCTGTATGGTAAACTTCAGGTATTCCTTCTTTATATATTTCGCCATGTATCTGAAGGGCTTTCATCTCTACCAGGATTCTTACCGGGGTTAAAGGCCAGCTTTCCCCTACCCTTCTCACATAAGGAAGTCCTTGCTTTAAAATAACTGATCGGGAGCTGTTCTTTGACTTAACACGAAAAACCAGATTCAAATTGCCGTCAGAAATATCTTCTGCTATAAGTTCTTCATCACTCCCAAAAATTTCTTTAAGCTGCTGTTTTTTAACATATTCTGCTGCCGATTTAATATCCAAAGCCCGGTATTCTTTTAAATTCAGCTCATTAAAATAATCAATTCCGCTCATTTCCTTCCTCCCTACCCTCTCTTCTCCACTTTTCCGCTAAAGTCATCAGGTCCTCCCTCCTCTCAGGAAGTATTTTCTCTATACATTCTATAAGGATTTCCTCATCTATTTTTTCTACCGCTCCTAATATATATTCTATTATACTCACCTG
>NZ_FQWY01000035.1 GCF_900129805.1 Thermosyntropha lipolytica DSM 11003 | reverse complement strand
CTGATTAGGTTTTAATTCATACCGGTAGGCTTTATTCACCAGCATTCTCTATAGCCTCCATGGCTTTTTTTACCCGGTTTTTGGCTGACCTTCTGCCCTCCCTCTTTTTCTTCGCCGACCTTAACCAGTATTGTCCCGGTTGGGGTCTGGTAAGCCGGGACAGGCAGCTTGCCTTCTTTATACCACTTCCAGGCGGTTTTATAGTTAATTCCTTGTTTTTTTGCCCATTCGCTTAGTTTCATGTAGATATTATATCATAAAAAGTAATATTTTAACATATTTTTGTTAATAGTTGGGAACCACTTATCGGTATCTATATCCTTTTTCTGACATGCAGGATAAAATTCTCCTTTTTTCTATCTTTAACTCCATTTGATCTCAAAATTATTATAAACTATATACAAAGTCCTAAGATGTCGAAAAAAAGATGCCGCCTGCACTACTTAACATGTTATCCCTGAGGTCCATAAAAAAACAGCAGGTACTCTAACCTGCACCTGCCGTCATTCTCCTATTCCCAGGGCCTAAACATACCTCACTTTCAATACAGCCTTTCTATATTTTAGATTATATTACTTCCTTATGAGAGCCATCTGTTTTAATCCTGGAAATATTAAATCCTCCTTCAACCCCAAAGAAAGCTTGCATATAATATATCCAATCCCCGGCTACATTCAAATTGTATAACAAATCCCCATCTTCTTCGCCCATAAAAGCGATAATTTTATTTCCTGTCTTATCCAGATTAATCCTGCCAATCTTCATCTTTTCCCATTGATAAGTTACATAAGCATTCCTAACCCCGGTTGAATAATATAAAGTACTTCCCGAAATATTTATGCTCATACAAGGAATATCTAAAAACTTGGCTTTATTTTTGCCATCAATTCCTATTCGGTATATTTTATCATCAGAGGCATTTATATAATAAATCCATCCATCAGCCACATTTATCTCTTTGCATATATCGCCCGTATTCAGTCTTTGACGCTGAGTTCCATCAACACGTACCTTGTATAAAAATCCACCCTCAATATAATCTTCTGTATCAGGTCTTACCAAATAATAAATCCACCCATTATCTACTGCAAAGCCCACGCACTCTTCATCTGTCAACTTTATCTTGCTGCTGCCATCAGTTTTCATTTTGTATATTTTCCCATCTTCTTGATTGATATAGTAAACCCAATCCCCTGCTACCATAAGATTTCCTGCATTATCACTGCTCAGCTTGGTTATACCGGTCCCATCAGCATTAGCTTTATATATACCATCACCAGTATAGTAAATACAATTATTTATAACATTTATATAGCTCATCATAAATAATCCCTCAATTATAACCTGACTAGATTGAGGGTCATTAGCTTTCATTCTTTTTATTCCCTCAAAGGAGCCATAGTAAATCCAATCTCCTTCCCTGGCTGCCAATCCATAATTTATTATATTCCCCGATGTATTGCCTTTTTCCTCTGCTTGTACATCCCCGCTAGTTATCTCCTTGAAGTCAGGAATCTTTCCTATGTAAACCGTTAAGCTAGCCTGATCCCATTCTACCTTTTCTCCCAGGCTTTCCGCAATAAACCTTACCGGCACCATTGTTCGTTTATTTATAATAGTTGCTGGCACATCCAATTTTACTGTTTTATCATTTACTTTCGCTTCCTGTTTATCTATGGGCAGGATAATCTTTATATCCCCCTTTTTTCCTATCGCCTGTCTATGCTGATTATCCCATTCCACTTCCGCTCCTAGAGCCTCAAATATAGCCCGGAAAGGGAGCAAAACCCTGCCTTTAATAATCTGGGGTGAAGATGAAGTAACTAACTCTTCGCCATTGATGAAAATCCTTATGTCCTGCTGCGCATATGCCGGCATAGCAAACAATGAGAAAAGAAAAATACCTGTTATTAAAACAGCAATAGTTTTACTCGACCAGAAACACCGCTTCATAATATCACATCCCCTCCACTAAAAATATTTTGTCCAACTCTTTTCTTCCATCAACCCTTATGAGTAATCCCATCACCCCTCCTCTCCCCTGCTGAACAGGAAAATATTTTTCCCGCTCATATAACTGGTATGCTATTCCTGTATAAGCAAGAGCTTATTTTGTCCGCTATATAATGTCATTACCTTTTTGTCATCTGCCAGATCAGTCAGCTCGCTTAAATAGTTATCCACGGTCAGGACTTTTATCTCCCCATTAGATACGACCACAGTATATTTTGTATTTTTAACATAATCTATAAATGACTTCTGTTGGGCTGTTGCATTTTGCATATTTATCGGCTTACTTCTCAACTCATCGAGTTTTTCTAAAGCTTCTTTTATCTTCTCTATATCTTCTTCCTTAGTAACTTTACCCACAAAATTATAATAATTTAACCTTCCAGTAAATTTTGCCGCTTCATCAATAAAATCCTGTATAGCCTTCAATCTTTCCTGTTCCTCTATAAGCCTCCGTGAAGAATTGGCAAGTACCCCTAAATCAGATAAATTAAACGCGGCACTGGCTAATCCCAGGGTTTTATTGGCTTTCCATATATTATTAAATTCCCTTACCGGCACCGGATAATCTCCTGCATGTTTGCCCAATTCTGGTGTTATGGCAATAGTTTTAAATTCCTTTCGGATCCAGGGACTAAATCCGCCTGATGTGGGATACCCTATTTTAGCTAATGGATAACCTGTTATCCGGGACATCAACCTGGCATAAGTTATATCCCGCTTAACATTTTCAGGAGCTATCCACTGATCATAATATATAACATTACCCGAAGCATGGTAACTTATGGTTATATCTGGCTTTATCCTTCTAGCAAAATCTGCCAGAGCTTTAGCTTCCCTGGCCTGCTCTGGATACTTACCCGGCCAGTTCCAGGGATAGGGTTTTCCAGGATTCTGAACTGCATTGCCGAAGTTTACATCATATTGTCTGTTTAAATCTATTCCCATAGCATTTGCCTTCCACTTGCGATAGTCAGTCAATTTACCTGCTACAGACCTTATTACTTTCTGCTGTTCAGGAGTGAATGCACTTAATCCTTTCTGAACCAGGGTTACTCCATCTGGATTAACCATAGGTACAAAATAAATTTTATTGTGAGATAACAGGTAATTTACATCGTATCCTTCAAATGGAGTTCCGTTTTTAAGATGGTATAAATAATACTCCAGCATTTTCATGGTCAAATTAGTCCCGATATGTTCCCTGGCATGACAAGAAGCATTGATAAATATGGTTCCTAATCCATTACCTATTTTAATCGCATATATATCTCTGCCAAATTCTGATTGTCCTATAATCTCTACTTCCATTAAATCACCGTATTCCTGCTTTAATTTATTTATATCTAACACCATTTGCTCATAGGTATAGACCTGATAAGGATTTATCATATTATAAGCATAAACATAGCCTGGACAGGCTGCTATTAAAATCAGTACCAGTAGAGATATCAACCCAAACTTTAGTTTTTTCACCAATTTAACCCTCTCCCCTATTTAATTTGATTTTTTATTATTTTCAAACCTAAAAAAACATTTTTAGAACTGCAATATCTAAGCAGTTCTTCTTTAACAACAAAAACAAGAGTAATAAAATACAAATTATTATAAAAAAACCAGGCAGATGAAACAGGATAAAAGCAAGATATATAAGTACAAGTAAATTAGAAATACCAAAAAATTAAAAAACAAATGCTTTAACCATTAAGACAAAAAATATCAAATAAATACCAATTCCAACTATCCACCCTAAAAATATAATATTTTTTTATCCTATTTTTCTCGAAAAAAATGTCGATATTTATGTCAAAATTTAATAAATGCTGCCGCTGACGAATAGGACCACTCATCTTTTATATCCTCAAAGCATAAAAAAACAGGTATGTATCCTGTACCTGTTCCTGCTGTTAAGCTACTAATAAATTACCCTAAAAATTTTAACTAACCAAACCAGGGTAAAATTGGCCATCCCACTTCCTTTATCCATAACAAAACCTGATTTAATTGATTTCTACACCCTTATAGAAAAATCACCTGAAACCGAACCTGACATAGAAATATTACCCGAGGATATTGCCATGCTGCAGTATACAGGGGGTACCACCGGATTATCCAAAGGCTGCTGTCTTACCAATTTCAATTTAGCAGCCATAGCCTATCAGGATTATTTTTGGTTTAAACCCGCCTTTCCGAACAACGATTTTGTAAACTTAGCCGCTATCCCCTTTTACCACATCTATGGTTTCAATACCAGCATAAACCTTAACATGATAGCAGGCGGCACCATAGTAATCGTAGATCTCCCCACCCCTGACAATCTGCTGGAAGCCATAAACAGATTCAAGCCTAGCTTCTTTGCAGCTGTGCCTGCTATGATCTATGCCCTCAACCAGCATCCGGGAACCCAAAATTCGGAGATAAAATCCATCAAAGCCATGATATGCGGTTCATCACCCCTGGCCGTAGAAGCCATGAAACAATTCGAAGAGCTGGCTCAAACTGTCATTACCGAAGGATATGGAATGTCCGAAACATCCAATGTTTTAACCTGCAACCCCATGCACCTCAGTAGGAAAGCCTATGCGCCGAGCCCTGCGGGATCAAGAACTGGCCAAAAGAAAATAACGTAAATTGGGGATGGTTCTAAAATGCAAAATTATTTCGATTAGTAATACTTTTTAAATTTAGAACCGTCCCCAAATGAAAAACTGTTTCGATTCGGAAAATTATTTCGCCCACAAGTCGCTAAACCTTTCCCGGCTGTAGTTTATCGCTTCTTCATCCAGAAGCACCAGATAAACCTCCATATCATAATTTTTTAAGAATTCACCTATAGCTGAAACTGCTACTTCCAGAGCTTCTTTTTTGGGATAGCCGAATATGCCGGCCGAAATAAGCGGGAAAGCGATCGACCTGCACCCTTTCTCCTTAGCCAGCTTAAGGGAATTAGTATAACAGCGGTAAAGAAGCTCTCTTTCCCCCTTGCTTCCTCCCTGCCATACCGGACCTACGGTGTGAATTATATAGCGGGCAGGAAGCCTGTATCCTCCGGTTATTACTGCCTCTCCCGTAGCACATCTTCCGATTTTATTACACTCTGCCTGTAGCTCAGCCTCTCCTGCCGCTGCAAAAATGGCTCCACATACCCCGCCTCCCCGCTGCAGGGAAGAATTAGCCGCATTGACTACTGCATCTACCTTCATACGGGTAATATCCCCTTTTATTATTTTGAGCGGCAACGATATTCCCTCCTCTCTTTTTTATTGATTTTAATACAAAACCATGTTTACACCCAAAAAAGAAAAGGAGGATTTTCTCCTCCCTTTCTATTAAAACTGCGGTTCTTCAATTTTCTTGCCGGCTACATATCTAGCTACTATGTTGCGGTCATCTCCGATGTAGATAAATCTCTGCAATCTCTCTTCTATCGTGCGCGGGTTAACATCAGCCAGCGAGCTGTCGTCAATTACCAAAGCGTCAAATTCATACCCTTCTTCAAAGCTGCCTACCTTGCCAAAGAAGCTTCCGCCTCCTTTGGTAGCCAGATAGAACAGCTCAGCTGTCGACAGCGGATCGCCGTTTGCACTGTCTTCTACCCATTTCAGTTTGGAAACCTGGGCAGCTGCCACCATAACGCTCGGTATCGATACATCATGTCCTCCTGATATATCGCTGGCCAGGCCCACCGGAACCCCGGCTTTTATCAGTTTTCTTATCGGAGATATTCCACTCGACAAGTTGTTATTAGAATGCGGCGAATGAGCTACATATACCTTGTTTCTGGCCATCAGCTCTATTTCTTCATCGGTAAGATAGATACAATGGGCCATAACCGTCGGCTGCTGGCCGAAAAGCTGGAACTGCTCATATACGCTGGCATAGTTAGGACATTCCGGATGCAGTTCTTTAACCCAGGCTACTTCCGACCTGTTTTCGGAAAGATGGGACTGAATCGGCACATTATACTTCCTGGCCAGTTCAGAAAGCCCTCTCATCAGTTCCGGAGAACAGGTAGGAACAAAACGGGGAGTTATTATCGGTTTAACCTTTTCGTATTTATCGACCGTTTCCTTTAAAAATTCTTCTGTATCACGAAGAGAATCTTCTGTCGTTTCAATTAATATATCCGGGGCATTCCTATCCATATTAACCTTGCCCACATAGGCAGCAAGCCCGGCTTTATCCAAAAGCTCCATCAGCTTTATAGTCGCATCTTTGTGAATAGTGGCAAATAAAACACAGCGGGTAGTTCCCTGTTTCCAGAGCTCTCTAACTACATTCTGGTAAGCCTTTTTTGCATATGCTAAATCCTTATACTTGGATTCTTCCGGGAAAGTATAAGTTTCCAGCCAGGGTATAAGCTCTTTGTCCAGCCCCAGACCCCGATTTACAAACTGGGGAGCATGGAAGTGAAGATCCACAAAACCTGGAATAATGAGCTTATCCCCATAATCTATAACTTCCAGGTTCGCATATGCAGCCGGTAAATCTTGATAAACCCCTTTTACTTTACCTCCTTCTACCACAATATAGCCGTTTTCAATTATTTCGTACCTGCCGAATTGGGGAGTGAAAACTACATGTCCCTTGTAAGCCTTTACATCCACTGCCGACATCTGCTCATCTCCTTACCGCAAAATAAAAATTAGGCATCTGCTATTTATCCCTTTACCCCCCATATAATTTTACCCATAGCTGCAACTTTATTCAAGTTATTTGCTATTTTTTGTCGAAAAATCATTACCCGTAAAACCGGGACTAAACATCCCTTCCCCCTAACAACAAACTACTCTATTTCTTCCTGCATTCTTAGCCTTATATAAGTTTTCATCTGCTTTTCTTATCAGATCATCACCGGTCAATGTTTCACCCTCCAGAACAGCTATGCCGAAGCTGGCAGTAATTCTTATCTCCTGTTCTTTATATGAGACTACTGCCTCGGCAACTTCTTTTCGTATTCTTTCCGCTGTAGTAAAGGCTCCATCTTTACCGGTATTTGGCAGGCAAATGATAAACTCTTCACCTCCATATCTGGCAACCCAGTCTTCTTGCCCCCTTACATTCTCCTGCAATATCCGGGCAAACTTCTTTAATACTTCATCTCCCGCCATATGGCCATATGTATCATTAACCTTCTTGAAAAAATCTATATCGGCCATAATAACGGCCAGAGGCTTAGCATAGGTTACAGCCCGGAATATTTCAACATCTAGTCTTTCCTTAATAAATCTCCGGTTATAAACCCCGGTCAATTCATCTTTAACCAGCATATCATTCAAGCGGTTTATCTTTTGATAAACCTCAGCTGCATTGTCCAGATCAATCCCTTCTATTATCCCCTTATCAGTTACATCTTGCAAAAATTCGGCTACCATTTTCCCCTTATCGGTAAGCAAAGGAACCGCAGTAACCAGATAAACCTTCTTGCCATTGAACTCAATTTTCACATAAGTTTCTTCTTCATTAAAAGCCCGCATGGAAATACAGTTTGCACATATAGTATTTTGCTTCCAAAACGAATAACAGCTGTCCTCATTCTCCTCCAGCCGGTTATCTTTAAGCATATACGGTATCTTTTTTACCGGGTCAACTACCCTTACCGCATCATACATCCTTTCCCAAAGATCAGAGTTTTTGATAAAATTTTCCATCTCGATTATTTTTTCCATAACATCACCTCATAAAATCATAAGCTTCCTTACAAGAGCAAAACATAAGCGGCCTAAACCTACCCCGGCACTATAATCAATTCTTATTGCTGCTCTCATAAATAAACTTCTTTAAATTTATCTGTTTACGGAAAATCTGCCGCAAAATTTCATCTCTATTCCTTTCCGTTATCCCGGTGAAAGCGAAATAATAATGCCAGACCTTGTTTAACTTAATCTTGCTGGTTATCCTGCCTGGAACCGGAACCCTGGTTCCATCCTCAAACTGGATAACGATGAGCATACCCTTTTTTTCATCCGGATGATAATCGTCATCACAGATGAAAACAAGTTCATTGCCTGAAATTCTAGTAATCGTTATTTCTTTAGCCTCTTTGGTATCCGGTTTTATTATATAGCCCGACAAAAGCCACAATAGCCCGAAATACAATTCATTTGTCTTTTCTACAATATCATAAATTTTCAATATATTAGCATCTATTCTTTTGGTCTTTACCCGGTATTCAAAAATTATGTTTTGTTTTTCAATAATCAAGGTATTAATGACAAGGGGACTTTCTACTTCCTCAATGTTTTTCACTGAATGAAACATCATATCTTCGCCTTCTTTAGATAGATAGCCTTCATAGCTATATTCAGCCTTACCGGTATGCATTATCAGCCGGGCAGGTAAAAAGATATCATCCAGGACTTTATTACTATAATTAAGCCTTTCGTTTAAAATCTCCACCGCTATGTCAGCAATCTGAGGGTCAAAATCCTTGCCCCGGCAAGCTCTAAGTTCGCTGATGGCTTCTTTGATATCTTTTTGTTTTTTATAGCTCCTTTCTCCCAGCATAGCATCTAGAGCATCTGCCACTTTAAGTATCCTGGCTTCTCTTTCTATCTCTTCTCCTTTCAGCCCATTCGGGTAGCCGGTTCCATCCCATTTTTCATGATGCTGATAAATCCACTGGGGAATCCTGGCATTTAGCTCAAACAAAAACATATTTTTGGCAATATTGTAACCTATCTCCGCATGTTTCTTCATTTCGTTATATTCTTCTGCTGTCAACTTGCCCGGTTTATTCAATATATTTTTATCAATAAATATTTTGCCTATATCATGCATAACCGCAGCCAGATAAATCCTGGTCAAATCTTCATCAGCATATTTTAGCCTTTTAGCTATCTCAATCGCCCAGGCTGCTACATTGTAAATATGCCGGGGCATAAAATCGCTTTTTTCACTAAATATTTCATCGATCAAAATCATAGTCTCCAGCAAAGACTTATAAAATAATTTCTGATAAAATCTCCGCTGTATATCCAATATATGTTCAACCACAACCTGATTTAACCTTTCTAAATCTACATCTATATCTTCATCCTTAAACCTGCCTAAACAGACAACCGCAAAAACCTCTCCCCCATAAGCCACAGGAATGCCTATTTCTCTTCGCACTCCTTTAACCATAGGTTTAAAATTTTTTCCCTCATTATTGATTACCATCTGTTTGCGATCAATCACCTGCCAAATAACTGAATCCTGATTGTAGTCAAAATGCAAAAATTCAGAAAAATTGTACTCAACCGGCATCCTGTCATCATGAAGCGAAAGCACCCTGAAGGCGTAATCCCCATATACTGCATAAATCAAGCCTATATCTGCTCCCGACCCTTTTATTAACCCCTTTAACTTTTCCTTTAAAACTCTCATTTTATCACCCCAATATATAACCACAAACATTTCTTCTGTCCTATTTTGCCAAAATTCATGCTTAATTTAAATTATCGATGATTTTATATCCCATAGCAAATAAATTTTCTTAAAATCCTTTCTATTCTAAAAAATCAAGTATAACTGCCTGTAAACGCTAACATAATTAAGGGGGATTAAATGATAAAATCAGGAAAATGAAAAAACAGCAGGTATCTCAAAACCTGCTGTTCCTGAAGGTTGGCAGGAAACCAAGCTGCAAAACTGCCCCCAAAATAATCAGGCCATAGTCTTATAATATTAACATTCAATTCAATTCTTGAAAATATTTCTTTATAATCTCATAACTCTTCTTCAATCTTTCTTTATAAACGGGATCTTCCCATCCCTTCCACTTAAATATTTTAAGGTCAATATTTTGCTTCCCTGGAAATACGTCTTCTATTTTACCGTTGGATAAAACAACACCACTAATAACAAATCCTTCAGTAACAACCGTTTTAAATTCATCTCGCGCGGGAAAACTGTTAAACTTTCTAGCATCATCCAGCACTCTATGGCTAGAGGGATCAGTTACATTAAGTCTTGCCCATGGTATCCTTATATGAATTTTATCATCAATATAGTAGTTTTGGCTGGAATCAGAAAAATCTCCATACCTTAATGTGCTTCCATCCTGCCTGATCTCAGGAATAATCTTTCCATCCATGGTAATGCGCGATTTGTTGATAATAGGTCTTATTTCTTCAAAAATCCCATTATCCGTCTTCTTGGAGGAAAATTTGAAATTACCAATGTTATAGTCAGGATGTGCTAACAGTTTTGCACTATTCTTATTTAATTTTATTATAAATTCCATACCTGATGGTGCTTTAATATCCAGCTTAGGGTCATATTTAAAGTCCCCTCTATTTCTATCATAGGTATCTATACCGATTATAATTTCTTTACTGTTAATATCTACATTTTTGTCATATTCGATGTCCAAATATAAATAGGAAACATCGCTGGAAATTTCTATCTTCTTAATTATCCCATCATCTTCCAATACCATATCTGCTTTTTCAGGTTTAATGCTCTCATATGCAAGTATGCCATAATTTTGTTCAGGATCTATGGCATTATGCCAAAGAACATGCCTTTCGTAAGGGATCATGAAAGGCTCAGTAATCCATGTCTTTTTAGCCCATTCATCCATCCATTCAAATATAATCCCCCCTAAATAGCCTTCAGCCTTTATCGCCTTCATCATCCTAACAATTCCCTCACCCTGCATAACTTCATCAAGCCCACCATGATTATAACCATCAGGATTTTCATGAGCATTGCCCATGCCTGTGGCCAGCCCAAATTCGGCAACTAATGCAGGGAATTTCTGGTGCTGAGATATAAATTCTTTTAAATACCCGCCATACATTAGCCTTCCTTTATCATCTTTATAATTCTTATAATGTTCCTCATTGTTCATAAAATCAGGATAATTAGGATAAATATGATAGGCTCCAAAAAATCCTGCCATATTTTTTTCTCCTAAATCAAAATTATTAATATCAATGCTTACTTTATCATTATATTCCAGCTCTTTTTTACCATATTCATTAAACTCAGATCTGTGCACAATAGGGTCTAAAGTAGGCCAGCTTACAATGGCTACCGGGTGTTGCATCTTATACTTCGTATCCTCATAATCCATAACATAATCACAACTCTTAGCAAGCCAGGCTTCAGTTGCTTCCCCTTTAGTTGAGGAAATATATTTCCCCTTATATATATAGCCTTTATTCTTTTCATTGGTACTAATAACCTCATCCGGCTCTAATTCTCTTCCTACCAGAAAGGCTATTGTCCATTTCGAAACATCCGCTTTATATTCTCCAAATGACTTTCCCCTTCTCTCGGGAATATTAATATTACCATGAATGGCATCTACCACATATTCTATCTCCTGCATAAAGTTTTCCATATTTTCTTTATCTAAATAATTATGATCTTTAGGATTTTCATCTGGCCATATTTCCTGTATCAGGTATAGTGGATTATCTGCATGGATTTGGTTATATGTTTTTAGAGCACTATAAAATGATGGGTGAATTAGCGTATAAACACGTATGGTATTGGCATTCATTTTTCCTATCAAGTCAAACCACTTTAAATATTCCATTTCATCTTCAGGCATTTGAGTAAACCATTTTCCAGGAAGCGCAAATCCCATATTGACACCTTTTATAAAAACAGGTTGCCATTTTCCCTTTTTATATATTTCCAGCTTATTGCCATTTATCCTGGAAACAAGTTTGGTACCATTTATTTCAAATATCTCGCCACCACCTTTTGCTGGTATTTTTTCTACATCCCTGATTATTTTCTTCATCACTGGCACATATACCTTCCAGAAGAAAGCCTCCTGAGATGCATCTATGTTCATCGTTATTAATTTTTTAAACTTATCATACCCTGCCATATTATAAAACCTGGGAATATCATTAATATCTACAAAGTCACCGGCAAAATAATATGCCGTATAATCATCATTCTTGTTCTTATATATGGCTGGGAATGAAGCCTTAATATTATGTTTATTTAATTTTTCCCGTCCACTTTCATTCAGGTCAAGAACAAAATTGGCTAATACCTCTGCTCCTTTATCTTCTGTTATTTCAAACCAGTAATAATAGTTAACCTTATCCCTGGCTTTAAATTGATTTATATATTCATCTTTAAAATCCACATACATTTTCTTATTTTTAAAATCATTTTGGTCTAAAACTATTATTTCATTATTTTGCGATATAAATACAAACCCATTACCTTTAAAATCCCATTTCCTTTGGTATTGTTCTTCATAGGCTTTGATTACCCACAGCGGCACTTCCATTTCCTTTTCCAATCTGGCAAAATACCTTCCTATCCATCCACTCCATTCAAACCCAAAAACGTCTTCCATTTCCTTCCTTACTTTTTCCCCCGTAGGGTATTCTATCGTATTAAATTCTGCTACTACAGTTCGTCCATTATTTAAATATGATTTTATTTGGAACCATTCTGCTTCACTTAATCCTCCATATATCAGGTTTGACTTTGTCCCCTCAGCATTTAATTTATTAAAATCATCAGTATATACTCCATAAGTATCTGCAATATAAATCAAATCGGGATTATTAGGTTCTATGGGAAATATATCATAGGCATCATCCTGGGGGTAAAATCCAAAATAATCCCTGGTATAATCAAAATACTCCTGGGTCAACGCATTTTTAATTTTCATATTATTCAGTATCCACACTAACCCCTTATGTTCCCGGAAATCTTTTGTAGGAACAGTTTTATCGATAATCCACACATTAAGACTTGAAGGCTTCTGGGCTGCAAAAATGATAAAAGGAGTTGAAATAAATAAAAATATTATAATCATAACAATAAAAACTGTTTTTTTCATAAAATCACCCGCTTTTTATTTCTCCTGAAAACCCTTTCTCTTTATCTCACCCCAACTATGCTTCATTTCTCTAAACCTAACAATTCCTTCGATTCTAAAAAGAGTTGTCATCTGTCTATATCCAAAGTTTTCTAAAACGCCATAGAAACTTAACTTTAAAAGCTGTTTCAATGATGGATATTTGTTAAAGGTATATTCTTCCAGAAGTATCGCTCCGAGGGATAATAAAACCCCATAAAGTATCGAGGCTACTAAAAATAAAATAAAATACTTTACATTCAATAATCCAAGAAAATAAGCAAGGGGAATTAGAATATATCCTAAAAATTCAATAACCGGGCCAATCATTTCAAATAACCAAAAGTAGGGAACGCCAATCATCCCAATTTGTTTATACCTAGGATTAAAGAACATCCTTTTGTGCTTAAACAAACTATCCATCAAGCCAATCTGCCATCTTCTCCTTTGTCCTCTTAAATCCTTAATTCTCTCTGGCGCCTGGGTCCAACAAACAGGATCAGGAATAAACTTGATTCTATACGGCCTTTTATTTCTCAGGAAATATTCATGCAGCTTAACCACAAGTTCCATATCTTCCCCTATCGTATTCCTGGCATAACCTCCAACTTCAATCACGGCATCCTTCCTAAATGCCCCAAAGGCTCCCGATACTATCAAAAGTGCATTTATTGAATCCCAGCCTATCCTTCCGGTCAAAAATGCCCTTAGATATTCTACAACCTGAAACATAGCCAATCTACTCTGGGGAAGGTCAATATTAACAACCCTTCCCCTTTGAATAGTTGAACCATTGGCTATCCTAACTATTCCTCCCACCGCTATTGTCTTTTTGTCTTCAATAAATGGCATAATAACTCTAACTAAAGAATCACTTTCAAGTATCGAATCTGCATCTATTGATGTTATAACCGGGAAGTTGGCTATATTAATTCCTGCATTTAAAGCATCGGCTTTGCCTCCATTTTCTTTGTCGACTAATATAAGCTGGGGAAGTTCTATATTCCTATAAATCCCCTTGATTTTATTGGTCTTTATTCTATATCTTACAGGCTGATTTACCTTTACTAAGTCAAAGGCCTCAATTACCTTTTTTAATGTATTATCTTTAGAACCATCATTAATAACTATTACTTCAAATTTGGGATAGTTAAGCGCCAGAAGTGATTTTATATTTTCTACTATCGTTTCTTCTTCATTATATGCAGGAACTAATATGGATATGGGTAGCATATTATCAGAAACTTTATATTTCTGGTAATCTGAATACCTTATCTTTCTTATATAATCATTTAACTTAAAGGCGGCAAGTATCAGTTGGAGAAAATAAATAAAATTAATAACTAAAACATAATATATAATAAAATAATTAAACTTTAATACCATCTCCCTGAGAAATAATGTATGCATATTTATCACCTGTCTTTTTCCTCAATATACTTTCTAATCTTTTCGCTAAGCCTGGGATTCCTATCTGCAAATTTGTCATACTCTAAAACCTTGTCCCAACCATAGCTGGTCTCAAGAACAGCTATGATAATATCCTTGGCAAACTTATCTTGCCCATCCAAAATATCATAGACTATATCCATTCCCCCTTCGATGCTAATTAGAGAATTTGCTGCATTATATCTTACATACCATTCTCTGTCAGATAAAGCTACAGCAAGTGGAACAAGTGCCTTTTCACTTTGCATTTGTCCTAATACTTTAGCAGCTATGGCCCTAACCTCCCAATCCTCATCTTCTAATAGGGATATTATGGCTTCAACATATCTATTATCCCCCATATTGCCTAGAGCCTTCATGGCTGCTATCTTTTTTTCTTTATTTTCACTTGTTAAAAACAATGCTATTTCGTCAGCTAACATGGTATCTTTATAGTTTCCAGCCGACTTTATAAATATAGAGGATATAAAATCATCATCAATATAAATTAGCTTTCTATAAACATATATCTTATCTCCCTCAAAGCTATCAGCTATTTCCACAAGGCTTCGTTCACTCAGGGGGATAGATTCTGTTAACCTTTTAAAGGCCTCAATAAATGCCTCCTCATCACCTATCCTGGCTAGTGCCATTAAAACATTATATTTTACTCCTACATGCTCTAAATAAATTAACTCCAGTAATTTAGCAATCGCCTTTTTACTCCTCATAGCCCCAAGATGCCTGGCAGCAAGAGCAACCTCATGCAAGTCCCTGCTATTTAATTTTTTTATCTCATAATCAACAAGCCCAATATCCTCAGCTAGTTTAGTAAGCCTGGTAGAAATACTTCCTTTAAAGTTTTCAAAGTAAAATAGCATTCTTTCTTCAATAACTTCTCTTTTTGTTTTGTCTTTTAAATAATTAGATAAAATGCTAATTTGTACATCTGTAACCTCCTTCTCGTCAAGCTCGGAAATTATTCCATCAAGAAGTGAAGATATGCTTTCTTGATACTTTTGTTTTCTTTTCTCTTTATATTCGGCATATATTTTTTCGGCCACAAGGTATAAAAAAAGTGCAATTATTAATATAGAAAATAAGATAATTGAATATAAAACAATTAATTCCATAATATCACCACTAATCTATTAACTTTTTAATTCTGCTGTCTAGTTCCCCAGGTGAAAATGGTTTTATAATATAATCATCTGCGCCTAAATCTAATGCTCTTTTGATATACTCTTCATTCTTTTGGGATGTTAAAACAATAATGGCAATTTCCTTATCTTTTTGTCTTATGTTTTTAATTAGCTCATCTCCATTCATCAATTTCATAAAATAATCTGTAACCACCAAATCTATCTTGTTATTTTCTAATATCTCCAGGGCTTCTGTTCCATCTAACGCGGTAAAGACATTATATCCCTTGTTTTTATATCTAGATTTTAGTATAGATAGAATTATTTTATCATCATCTACAAACAAAATATTTTTATTTCTGCTTTGCTTAAATGACTCACTATCTGAAACTACTCTACTTTTACCTTCAATTTTGGCCCTTGAAAGTGCATCTTTGGCTCTGATATATAGCTCTTGGAAGCTTTTATCACCTTCAACTCTAGTGGCAATCCCTGCTGAAAAACTAACACTCATTCCATAGTTTTGGCCTAACTCTATAGAATATTTTAAAACCTCCTCAGCAGCATCTTTTACCCACTTTATATCCCTTTCATAGAATACTATTGCAAATTCATCTCCTGCTATCCTATAAGCTACATCAACCTTGGTTGTATATTTCTTAAACTCGGAAATTACATCTTTTATTATGCTGTTTCCCAGGGAAAACCCCATTTTTTTATTTATCTCCGCCATATTATCAAAATCAATTAATAGCAATGTAATATCTTCTTCCTCATTTTTAGCCATGGTATATAAATATTCTGCCAAAATTTCGCCTTGTCTTTTGGTATAAAGTCCTGTGGCTATATCATATACTGCATTTTTTAGGCATTTTGAGCTCATATTTATAAAGTTCAGTATTTTTAAACAAAGCTCTTCTACATCAAAATCATTTCCTACACATTCAACAACACCTAGTTTTAAGAATTCCAGCCTGGTATTATAGTCCCTGTCGGAAATTACAACAACTGGTAATTGTTCTAACATCTTTTCTTCTCTAATCGATTTTAATATAGTAAGTACATTTAAGGAGTTTTCATTTTGAATTATAACCAAAGAGGGATCACATGAGAAAATTGTATCTACCACATCACTCTTTGATACCACAACATCTATCTCCCTATTTTGCAGTTTATTTACTATCCCCTTTAGTCTATCATCATCATCTGAAAATACTAAAACCCTATGTCTATCAGCCACCTTATTATTTAAAATATCCCTTATGACTAAAAGTTTCTTCATCAATTTTTTTTCCTCTGTATCTTCTTCCCAATCAATTAGTTCCCTATATATGTCATCAATGCCATTGGCCTTAGAAATTTCCTTCACCTTTTTTAAAACACCTTTTACCACATTGTAAAAGCTTTTGTCCTTATTTTCCATTTCCATTAATTCATTTATGTTGCTTAGTATGTCTTTAAATACCCCTTCTAGATAGTCCATATTACTCCCCTCCTATTCACACTCATTCCTATACCGCACGCAATTCCTGCCGGCAACCCCGAAATGGGCAATGCCCCTTCCTACACCCGATATATCCATTTGGCTTAGGCTTTCCCGCAGTTCTTCCGCCAAACGGACCGCATTATTTACCGTTGTATTCGGCATAAGTATGGCAAATTCCTCTCCGTTTTAGTGTACTCACCCTGGCCCCTTATTTTGGGGGCTAAATAGATATCTCCCCCAATCATTGTGTTGTTCCCCTTTCAATGATAGGGGATTGGTCTGGCAGAGTGGTCCACTTTTTTGCCAGCGTTTCTGCTTTTTGGGGCTCACTTTTATGTTAGCGTTTACATGCAGGTTTTGGTTAACATATCGATACTACTGATATAAGATAAATTCGCTAGGTAAAATTTGCTACTACCCCAAAACCTGGTCTTGAATCCTTAAAAAACCCTGGAAATAAAGCAAGACAGGCAAAAGCGCTACATTTTTCACCCTATTGCCTGTCTTGTATTTCGACAGCTGCTCACCGTCTAGGCTTCCTGCTTATTTCAGCCTGGCAGCAAATATGCAAAGAGCCTGGAATTAACTAACTTATATTTTAAACCTGCCCACCAGCAGGCTCAGCTTTTCTGCCATTTCCGCCTGAGCCTGGGCCGTCCTGGCCACTTCTTCAAGCGCTTTGCCGGTTTCCGCAGCATTGTTGCTAATTTCCTGGGAAGAAGCCGTTGCTTCTTCTATGGCCGCCGCTACTCCTTCAATGGCCTTGTTGACTTCACCTATAGATGAAGCTATGTAGGAAGCAGCGGCAGCAAATTCTTCCATCAGGTTTTTTACAAATTGAGCATCTTTTGCATACTGCTCGCCTGTTTTCTCCAGCATGTCATAATCAGGGGTTACTTTGTCATCGATAAATTTAAGGATTTCTCCCGCATTGACGGTTAGCTTTTCTACCGCCGCTTTTACCTGCTGGATTACCTGCTGGATGTTGCCTGCCGTTTGCATCGAATGTTCAGCCAGTTTGCGGACTTCTTCGGCTACCACCGCAAATCCCCGGCCCTGGTCTCCAGCCCGGGCCGCTTCAATAGCGGCATTGAGAGCCAAAAGATTGGTCTGGCCGGCTATCTCGGAGATAACATCCGCCATTTTGCCGATTTCTTCCACTATCCTGGCTTCTTCTATGGCTTTCTTTATTTCCTGCTGTTTGGCATGGTAAATGCTCTGGGCAGTTTGCCTGGAGGCAATAGCCGTTTCTTTCATCCCTTCCGCTCTTTTTTCGATTTCTTCTACATTGGCACTGGCCTCCTGGGCTTTGGTTTTTAGTTTTTCCGCTTCGTTTCCAATCTGGCTGCTGGAGGCAGTAACTTCCTCTACCGAAGCGCTGGTTTCCTGCATGCCAGCAGCGATCTGGTGTACTGACTCCGTTATGTTTTCTCCCTGGGCACTTACTTCTTCTACCGTAGCCGAGAGTTCCTGGCTGGCTGCGCTGGTTTCCGATACCGAAGCCGCCACTTCTTTCAGCAGCTCGCGCATTTGCGCATTCATATCATGAAAAGCCTGTGCCAGCTCTCCTATTTCATCCCGGCGTTTAAGGAAAATCTCCGGCATTTCCCGGGTAAAGTCTCCGCCGGCCATAAGACGGGCATGTTCAACGGCAGCTTTGATAGGAGCTGCAATGGATCCTGCCATCATAATGGTCAGGACTAATGCCAGTATTAAAACGATTATGGTTACCACCAGTACTATCCATTTGAGGTGACTTACATTTTCCAGTATTTCGCTTTTAGGTGCGGTAACTGCTATGGACCAGCCGGTAGTTTTAACCGGGGCATAGGCAGCTATTTTTTCTTCGCCTTTAAAGCTATAAGCATATACCCCTTCCTCTCCTCGGGCCATTCGGGTCATCAACTCTGCCGCCGGAGCCAGAGAAGGATCGGTTTTAGCCATCTCTATGTAGTTTTCTTGATTTATTACCCGTTCTCTATTTTTGTCGGCAATGAATTTGCCGGTGCCATCTACGGCAAAGGCATAGCCGGTGCGGCCGTAGCTTATGGAAGAGACCAGCTGGCTTAGTTTTTCCCCATCAATAACGCCGAACAATACGCCTATTATCTCGCCTGTAGCATAATGACGCACCGGGGTAGCCACCACAAAAACGACGGAATTGTCCACCTTGCTTACTATACTGCTCGAATAATAGGTCTTGCCCTGCAGAGCCTCTTTAAAATAATCACGGTCGGCAACATTGGCGGTTTTGCCATCGTTCAGGATAGCATTGCCCTGCCGGTCAGCTAAACCGAATTGTTTGAAACCGAGACTTTCTGCTCTTTTCTGCTCATTTTGCAGGGCTTTTAGTTTTTCTTCCAGAGTAGCCTCCCGATCCCCTTGAATACCCCGAATAACATTTCTTGCTGCTATTCCTTCCACCACATACATCCGAGCCTGAAGCCGGCTGTCCACCGTTTCTGCCACCTGTTTGGCTACTTTCAGCATACTATCTTTAGCTTCATCTTCCAGGGCATTTCCGGCCTGGTTGTAGCTTACTATACCTACCACCAGGCATCCAATAAGCACAATAAGCCCAAAAAGCAGAGTCATTCTGCCCCGCAGGCCGGTAAGGGAACTTACCTTTTCGTTCATAACTTATTCCCCTCCTGTCTGTATTTTTTCCCTTTATACCGCAGTTTTTCTGGGGTTTATTTTGTCTTGCAGCAAGCGGGCCGGGTCTAAAAGGAGTATAATCTTTTCTCCCTGTTTGGCAAGCCCAACGATATATTCACTGCTATAGGTGCTGTCCTCGCCAGCTTTCTCTATTTCACTTTCGTTTATCCTGGTTACCTGGGCTACGGCATCAACCAGAAAACCCACCTGGCTATCATCGATGCTTACTACTATAATCCTGCTTTCCGC
The DNA here is from genome assembly GCF_900129805.1 of Thermosyntropha lipolytica DSM 11003. Lineage (GTDB taxonomy): Bacteria > Bacillota > Syntrophomonadia > Syntrophomonadales > Syntrophomonadaceae > Thermosyntropha > Thermosyntropha lipolytica. The sequence continues at coordinate 1,360 of NZ_FQWY01000035.1, read as the reverse complement.
AGTTACTTTTTCTTTTTCCATATTAAAAAAGGTTCGCAGATTGATAACCGGGATAATCTTGCCGCGCAGGTTAATTATCCCTTCTACATATTCCGGCATCTCCGGCATCCTGGTGGGCGCCATATAGCGGGTTATTTCCTGGATATTGACTATATCAAGGCCTAGATGCTGATTGGCTACGGTAAACACTACATACTGTTTATCCATTTTTTCACCTCCTCCCTGCCTAATCTAAAAAAGCCTCCCACCGCTATTCTTTAATAAAAGACTGGTAAAAACCGGTCAAACCTGGAAAAGCAAAGACATGAACAGGGAATTGACTTTGAGGTTTTCAGAAAGTTCCCGCTTTTTTGGATTTTACCGTTCACATCTCCACCAGCTGTCGACATCCTTTCTGCCTCCCCTCAATATTTTTTAATAGTTAGTTGTTTCACAATTTTTCAATATCCCCCTCATGTTGCTTTTTGGTCTTTTGACCCCAAATTTTTCTAATTCTTTAATTATATTTTAAAGCTTTTCTGATTTTTTTTTTGTCATATTTCAATTTTTTTTGCATATCTGAACAGAGATTGCTACTTTTGCATATTTCCCATCCCAGGAAAATAGAAAAATTGTGGAAATAAAAAAGCCCCCATTTTTATCGCATTTATCAGTTGGCAAAACCGGAAAACAACCAAAGGCGGGGAAAGTCACCAGTATATTATCCGGCAGGGAGTTATTTGCCAGTGTAAACCAGGGCCATCCTTATGCATCGCCCAACCACTCCACCCCATACCTTTTAGCGATTTCCCATTCCCCCATAAGGAGGGGTGCATCTTTTAACGAAAGTGTGCAGAAAAACAAAAAACACCGCCTTAAAACGGTGCCTCAACACAAGCAACACAAGGGGACGGTTCCTTTGTGCTGTCTTACATTTATACCGTCCCCCTGTACTTTTTAATTCAGTTTTTTCTTTAGCTCCTCTATCCTTTCTACTGAAAGCCCGGTAATCTCTGCTATAGTTTCTATATCCAATCCTTTTTGTAAAGCATTCAATGCCGCTTCTTCTTTCCCTTTTTCTATACCTTTTTCTATACCTTTTTCTATACCTTTTTCTATACCTTTTTCTATACCTTTAGCTATACCTTGCTCTATCCCTTTCCTTATCCCTTCCTCCATACCCTCTCTTCTCCACTTCTCCGCTAAAGTCATCAGGTCCTCCCTCCTCTCAGGAAGTATTTTCTCTATACATTCTATAAGTATTTCCTCATCTACTTTTTCTACCGCTCCTAATATATATTCTATTATACTCACCTGCAAATAGCTATATCCCCTCTCCATCTCCCGCATCTGCCAGAATATCTTTTCTACCTCTACCTTT
>NZ_FQWY01000023.1 GCF_900129805.1 Thermosyntropha lipolytica DSM 11003 | reverse complement strand
TGAACGTTTACCCCGCTTGCTTTGCGAATGTTGGCAGCACGGAGTAACTGGTTGATCTTTAAAACCTTAAATAGTTTTGAAACTTCAGTTGTGACCTTTTCAGACGGATTAATTTGTTGTATCATTTAATCACGCATCCTTTCCGTTTGGATTGTTTTGGTTTCTTCCTTAATACCATTTTACCAAACGGGGATGCGTTTTTTGTTGTCAACAACAATTTTTTTGCTCAGTTACCCCCGATTTATTGCTGTTTGAGCAGGGTTTTCTGGATGCGAAACTTGAGTAAATGATATAAGGAAATTATGAACTTATCACACGAATTTAATATTTTTTGTAAAGGATTCTGGCATATATTGGCGAATTATCATTTCTATTATAATCTTTATAATCTTTTCAATAATAAAGTAAATGGAGGGGGACTTTTGTGAGTAAAAATTTAAAGCCAAAGCATTTATCAATAAGAGTTCACTGGCATGATAATGGATGGAATGGTACAGTATGTAAAAATCCTGCGGAAAATTATTGTTGCAGTGAAAAAGAAAAATGCAAATGTGAAGACAGTAAAAATGATTGGGGAAATGTGATTAAAGATAATAAAAAATATACAGAATGTATCCATAAGAGAGGGGCTTTTTTAGCTGATAAAAAGTTTCAGTACAGCTATGAATATTATGAATATAATGAAAAAACCACATTTACAGTTACAGTTCAGCATCCGCCTTATTCGGCAGCGGTATATCCTTTTAGATGGGGATGGAATAAATCAGATACAAATAAAAAATGGGACTACCTGAAGGATAAGGGAGCTATTCAAAAAGAAGGGCGTAAAATAAAAATTAATAGAGAGAGGGTCAATGAACTATTCTTTTCAGAAATAAGAAGTAAAGAATCCCTGTGCATATTTTATACACGAGCGGATAAAAAAATAGGATTTCCTGAAAGTAGCAGTAAAGGTTCTATTATGGTTGTGGGTATAGGCAGGGTACTGGAAGTTATTCAGGCTGAGGCAGATAGCAATGGAAATTATCCCTATGATGCCAATTTTATTCAACATTCTATACGAGGAGATTACCAGGACGGCTTTATTTTGCCTTATATAACATGCAGGGAAGAATTTTTAAAAAAAATCAAAGAAGAAGATTTGGAAAATTATATTGTTTATGCCCCTAATTATGATGAAGAGTTTAGTTATGTATGCGAGCATGTATCCGATGATACGGCAATTGAAGTTTTATTAAGCTGCAAGAATGCGGTAATAGATGCAGAAGCTTATGCTAAAGAATGGAAAGAGCGATATGGAGAAAATGTCTTAAAATGGATTAATGATAGATTAGGCGAACTTTGGCAGAAAAGAGGAGTTTATCCTGGATTGGGAGCTGTGCTGGAAGGAGCTTTGGGTTTAAAGCTGGGGGTTTTAATTGCTGAAGAAATAAAAGCCAATATTAAAGAAGATGAAGATCCCTGGGATTATGTAGATAAAATCTTTAAACAGCCGGATCAGGCCAAAAATCTGTTGCCGGAAGAATTGGCTGAAAAAATAACAGATGTGGTATGTCAAAAATGGACGAATATTGATAAGGATGATGAGAGCAAAGAATTTTTAAAATTGATAAGCAGATTGCAGCTTACTGTTGAAGAGGTTAAATATTTATTCGAGAAATTTAAGAAAAAAGATCATAAAGAGATGCTAAGCAATCCTTACCTTATTTATGAAAAAACGAGAGATTGGGTTAAAAATAATATTGATTTGGAAAGGGTTGACCGGGGAATTTTCCCTCCCACAAACATCAGAAAAAAATTTCCATTGCCTGGACCATCAGCAGTAAGTGATATTTCAGATAAGAGAAGAATAAGAGCCTTTATTATTAAAACGCTTGAAGAAGAGGCGGAAAAAGGCCATACTCTGATGCCAGTTGATGGGATTAAAGAAAAGATTAAAAAATTTAAAAATAGTGACGAGGATCCTATATCTTTAAATGATTATACCCTGAAAAATCTGGAATTTGGGGATGAAATTAAAGTTGTTGATGTATTCATAGGAAAAATTAAGAAAGAAGCCTATCAGCTTGATAGATTATATCGGGCTGGAGAAATTATCCGCGAAGAGATTGAAAAAAGAAAAGGGAAAACCATATCAGAACAAGTAAAAGTTGACGAAAATTACTGGCATAGTGTATTGAACAGAATGCTTGGGGAAAATAAAAATGGGGATCCCAAAGAGAAAGAAAGTCGAGATGAAAAAGTGAGTGCATTGGATAATATGATCCGCTTTCCTATTTTTGTTTTGATTGGACCGGCAGGTACGGGAAAGACTACTCTGCTGAAGGCTTTGCATGATTACATAACTAAGGAAGAAAAGGGGAAAATACTGTTTTTAACACCTACAGGCAAGGCAAAGGTAGTTTTAAAGGAAAAATTAAAAGATAGTGATTCATCTGATAATATTACAGTTTTTAATATTGCAGAATATTTAAATGATAGAGAAAGATTTTGGCCTGACAGAAAAAATCCTTATAAGGTTAAAGGGAAAAAAGAAGAAACTAGTGATTATGATAATGTAGTGATCGATGAAGCTTCCATGCTGACTGAAGAAATGCTGGCTGCAGTAATAGAGACAGTAAGCAATGCCAAAAGGATAATTCTGGTGGGTGATCCCGGACAGCTTCCTCCAATTGGTCCTGGAAAGCCTTTCGTTGATATTATTCGATATTTAGAAAATGAAGACAATCAAAAAAAGTGCTATGGAGAACTTACTGTACAGCACAGACAGGCAGAGGATTCTTTATGGGTAAAATTGGCTCGGACCTTCAGCTGGGGGGCAGAGAAAAAGACTAATAGCGTAATTAATGGTATGGATTGCAGCTTAAAAGAGGATAACATAGAGTGGTGGGAAGATAAAAATGAGCTTTATGCCAAGATAAAAAAGCGGCTGGAAAAGGATTTAGGCATTAAAGATGGAGAGAGTCTTAGAAAGTCATTTGGTTTTAATGATAAGAGAAAGCTTGAAAAAAATAAAGCTGAAAGCTGGCAAATTTTAACCCCAAAAAATTTTGGATTCGAAGGGGTTTTTGAGATAAATAAATTCATACAAAAGGAATACTACAATGAAAAAAATAATTATTCAATTAGCGATGAAAATAATGAATTTAAATATTTTTTTGGGGATAAGGTTATAAATATACAAAATAAGTATTATGATAAAAAATATTTTATTGCCAATGGTGAAATTGGTCTTATTACATTTGTTAACACAGAGGACAAAAATCGAAATATTACTGCAAATTTTATTTCTCAACCGGGTAATGTTTATTATTATGAAAATAAGAAAAAAGATAAACTTGACATTAAGGAGTGCCTGGATTTAGCCTATGCTTTGACGGTACACAAAGCTCAGGGAAGTCAGTTCGAAAAGGTATTTTTGATTTTGCCGAAATCATGGTTGTACAAGGAATTAATTTATACTGCTTTGACAAGACATGAAGAAAATTTAACAATTTTTATTGAGAAAAGTTTAAAAGATTCATTATGTGAAAACATAGACAAGATTAAGCGCAATAGTGCAATAGATAAAAGAATAACTAACCTTTTTTCTTCGCCATGTTTGATATTAATTGATTATAATGATGATTTTCAGGGTTATGAGCGTGCTGAATATAAAGAAGAACCCCTTATTCATCGTACAGAAAAAGGGGAGCTTGTAAGATCCAAATCGGAAGTTATCATAGCCAATATCCTGTATAAAAATAACATAGAATATAAATATGAAAAAGAGTTAGTATTATATGATGAAAACGGGGAGAGGAAAATTGTAAAACCTGATTTTACTATTATTATTCACAAAGATGGTGCTACTAAGGAATATTATTGGGAGCATTTAGGGATGCTTAGTAATGATTCATATAGGAAGAATTGGAAAAATAAAGAAAAATTATACAAGCTGAATAATATAACCAGAGTTGAAGATGGCGGTAACCTTATAATAACTGAAGATGATTTAAAAGAGGAAAAAGGCATAGATTCTGTAAAAATAAGTGAAATTATCAGCACTCTTTTTAAATAAAGGTTCTTTGTCAATAGTTGGAGTAGCAGGTATTAGTGGTTAAATACCTGCTGCTTTTTTGTACTATCGCCCTGGTCCTTTATTATTGAATAACTATACTCAATTAGCTTTTTAGCTGGAAGCTAAATGGTTTTTATGATTTGTATTTTGGGGATAACTTGTTATATAAAAGGCCTTTAGGGTAGCTGTTTTTCTATAATTTGTGCAGTTCAAGTTTATGCTGAATATTTCGCTCTCCCCGGCTCTTTTGACGGGGAGAGGGGATGCGCTAATTTAGGTTTTTTTCTATTTTATTTACTCTGTCTCTATTTCCTCTATCACTATTTCTTCTATATCTGGCTCTATTTCCTCTGCAGCGAAAAATTTTACATCCGGTAATATGTTAATACCGGAAATTATATATTTGTTGATCTTCTTAATTAATACATTATCATCTACCTGGAATGTCACACACAGACTGTCATTATTGTAATCAGATGCTAAAAATCTATCCTTTTTGTCTAAATACGGAAATAGAGGATGTTGGGAATCAACAATTTCTATACCGTTTTCTTTGGGTGTTATAATATCAGCGATACCTTCCCGGTCAGCGTATTTTATAAGTTCTTTAATCTTTGACATATTTCCTTCCAAAATTACTACCACTTTAAAAGCAGATGTGCGTCCCCATGCGATATTCAAGGGGCTAAGCGGTATTTGTATATCGGGACTTATTTCTAATAGAGGAGTCCCCAGCTTTTCTTTATTAATATTAAAATTGGCTGGCCTGGCTTTTACGAAATTATGTTTTTCACCATGTATGATGAAAAAGTCAATAATTCCTTTGAATAATTCCTCATAAATGAGGTCATAATTGAGTTCCAGGGTAATACACCAAAAATTGTAAGACTTGTCTATTTTGTAATTTATGATATAACCTTCCTGCTGTGCTATTTTCAAAGCTTTATGAAGTTTATTCTCATCGAAACTATCGGTGTAAACATCTAAACGATGGTTATATCCTATGTTAAGAACAGAAGATAATAAAGGTAAATTGTATTTCACATAGTCCATTTTGCTTTCCTCCTTTTTAACTAGGTTTAAACTATTAAGCTGTACTTATTTTTTATTAGACACCTATCTTACTTCAGATCATATAATATGGTACCACCTCCTGTATTTTTATCTATATACCTATAATCCTGGGAAGAAAATTTTTGCCGCTTATATATGTAAATAACTGCTGAAAATTTAAGATTTTTTCGCAATTTTTTTATACAGATTTTTTATCGCGTGTCATAATTTTAAATTATGGCCAAAATTGTTTTTAGATTTTAACTTCACTGGCATTACGGGCTGTATTTGCTTTTATACAGTATAGAGAATAGTAGATGGGTTAATAGGTACAGATTATGGAGGATAAGCTGGGAATAAGAAAGTGGGAAAGTAGATTAACAAGGTGTAAGTAAGGAATTATAACAGGTTTATTGTTTTACATTATTTAACCATGACCTTATGCAAATAGAAACGATTGGGGGAATGATAAGCGGGTAAAAAATACCGGCCGCAGCCGAATAGATTTTACCCCTTTCTCACCACCTCTGCGGTAAAATCCTGCCCGCCCTGGCGCAGGTTTATACGGGGATAGAGCAGGCTGTAGATGTTGCCGGCTTTTACATCCAGGCTCAGCATTTCCCGCAAAACCGGGTTTTCGCTTTTGGTAAGCGCTTTTTTTACTTCACTGCCGCGGCTTATTACAGGCAGGGGTGAAGTTTTCTTTATTTTTTTAAGCAGCTTCTGTCCGGTTTCTGAAAACCCTAATATCCTTATATACTGGGGGCCGTATTCGTCAAAAAGCTGGGCCTGTTTCCAGGTAAAATCGAAAAGGGCATAAAGCAGGGTGCGGTTTATACGGGTCATGCTGTAACGCTTGGTTTTTATGTTTTGTCTGAGCTCTTCAATATCGGCACTCTTAAAAGCGGCTTTTTTAAATCTTCCTTCCAGGCCTTCTTTTATTTCATATATGTTTATTAAGTCTTTTTCTGGCATGGTGCGCAGTTTAAACAGTATAAGGTTTCCCAGTTCTTCTTCGAATACGGGAGCATATCCTTTTTCTATTTCTGTTTTGAGAATTTTAAAGCTGGTTTCAGGTAGAGACTCTTTTATCCGGGATAGGGGAAGGTTGTTTTTTAAAGCCTGGCGGATAGCAGTTGCACTGGCAATTTTACCGAGTTCGGTACTGTGATAGCCGCTCCCGGTACGTTTTATGACGATAGGCTTTATATCAAGCTTTTTTTCTTTTATATTGCGCAGATATTCTACCCCTAGTATGTCATTAGGATTTTTGATAAAATCTTTAAGGTCTTCCTGTTCATCCAGGATGTCTTCCAGGGCGCGGGAACGTGCGGCAGGAAAATTAAGTCCCTGGTCCAGATAATGCTTGAGCCGGGATTTAAAGAGAGGCGTTTCTTCCTGCCAGTAATCGGCCAGGGTATTAAGCTTTTCCAGATCGCCGCTTTCACTGCCGAAGGCGATATGGCTTACGATGCCGGTAGAGGCAAGAAGGCTTACTCCCCCCCGGGCAAAGTAGTAGGCACTTCTTACGGCAAAACAAAAGGGAAGCTCTATAATAAGGTCAGCTCCAGCGGCCAATGCCATTTCCGCTCTTGCCCATTTGTGGCATAAGGCTGGTTCGCCCCGCTGCAAGAAGTTGCCGCTCATGACACAAATTATCCCCTGGAAATTTTCTTTTTTTGTGGCTTCTTTAATGAGATGCAGATGTCCGTTGTGAAAGGGGTTATATTCAACAATTATGCCTAAAACCGACATATTTTTTACCTCACAGGTTATTTTTATAGCCGATATAAATATTGCCAATATCTCATTAATTTATGATAAAATAAAATGTGAAACATGTACACATGTTTCGGTGATGGAAAAAAGTAAGGGAGGTTGAAGGGATGAGTTTGCTCGCGCAAATCAGGGAAAAAGCGGCTAAGAAGCAGAAAACCATCGTTCTTCCTGAAGGTTTGGAAGAACGCACCCTTATGGCTATTAAGCCGATTGTGGACAACAAGATTGCCAGGCCGATACTCTTGGGGGATGAAGGGGAAATAAGGGCTAAGGCCAGTCAGATTGGTGCTGACATTTCCGGTGCGGAAATTGTTAACCCTGTAAAAGCACCTTATTTTGATGATTATGTACAGGCATTTTATGAAATGCGCAAAGACAAGGGTGTAGATCTGGACAAGGCTAAAGAATCTATGCTTAATCCTCTGTATTTTGCTTCGATGATGGTTAAGATGGGACAGGCTGACGGCGAAGTAGCCGGTGCCGAAAATACTACCGGAAATGTTTTAAGACCTGCTCTCCAGATTATTAAAACCCAACCTGGCATTTCTGCTGTTTCCGGAGCTTTTATCATGATTGTTCCTGACTGTGAATACGGACATAATGGTATTTTTGTTTTTGCCGACTGTGCAGTAACACCTGTGCCTACAGCTGAACAGCTGGCAGATTTTGCCAAGGCTTCCGTAAACACGGCGGTTGAACTCTGTGGTATTGATGATCCGAAGATCGGTATGCTTTCTTTCTCCACCAAAGGCAGTGCCAGCCATGAAGTAGTGGATAAGGTAGTCAAAGCTACCCAGATAGCCAAGGAAAAATTCCCGGAACTGAAGATTGATGGAGAACTGCAGGCTGATGCTGCTCTGGTTCCCAAGGTTGGCGCTTCTAAAGCTCCGGGAAGTCCCGTAGCCGGACAGTGTAATATACTTATATTCCCTGACCTGCAAGCTGGTAATATAGGCTATAAGCTGGTACAAAGGCTGGCAAAAGCGGAAGCTATTGGACCTATCCTTCAGGGTATGGCCAAGCCGGTTAATGACCTTTCCCGCGGCTGCAGCGTAGAGGATATTGTTAATGTGGTAGCCATGACCGCAGTAAGGGCTTAATTATTAAGTAAATTGAAGAGTAAATAAATTAAGGAGGTAAACAATAGATGAAGGTTTTGGTAGTTAATGCAGGTAGCTCATCTATAAAATATCAGGTATTTGATATGACTACGGAAACAGTTTTGGCTAAAGGGTTGGTAGACCGGGTAGGTATTCCGGGAACGACTCTAGAGCATAAACCGGCCGGCAAAGATGAAGTAGTGATCAAGAAAGATCTGCCTGACCATACGGAAGGCATGAGGCTGGTTCTGGAAGTTTTAACTAATGAAGAGTATGGTGTAATCAAAAGCATGGATGAAATTGGTGCGGTAGGACATCGGGTAGTACATGGTGGAGAAAGCTTTGCTCAATCGGTTATTATTGACGACCATGTTAAGAAGGTTATCCGGGATTGTTTCGATATTGCTCCTCTGCACAATCCTCCCAACCTCATGGGGATTGAAGCATGTCAGGCTTTAATGCCTAATGTTCCGCATGTAGCTGTTTTTGATACTGCTTTCCATCAGACGATGGAACCGGCTAATTATCTCTATGCTCTGCCTTATGAAGTATATGAAAAATATCATGTAAGAAGATATGGATTCCATGGGACTTCTCACTATTATGTATCGCATCGCGCTGCCGATATGCTGGGCAAACCTTATGAGGAGTGCAAGATAATAACCCTGCATTTAGGAAATGGAGCTAGTATGGCGGCTATCAAGAATGGAAAAGTTGTCGATACTACCATGGGCTTTACTCCTCTGGAAGGGCTGGTAATGGGTACCCGCAGTGGCGACATTGACCCGGCTATAGTATTCTATCTCATGGAAAAACTGGGTATGGATACCAAGGAAGCTAATAATTACTTCAACAAAAAATGCGGTATGCTGGGACTTTCCGGAGTGTCCAATGACCTGAGAGATATACTGGAAGCTGCTAAGTCCGGAAATTACAGAGCCCAGATCGCCCTGGAAGTTTATTATAACCGTGTAAAAGGATATATCGGCAATTATATTGCTAAACTGAACGGCTGTGATTGTCTGGTATTTACCGCCGGCGTTGGGGAAAACGGCTGGGATATAAGAGAAAATATATGCAAAGATTTAGATTATCTGGGCATCAAGATTGACCCTGAAAAGAATAAAGTAAGAGGAAAAGAAGTAGATGTAGCTGCTGAAGATTCCAAGGTAAGAATATTTGTAATTCCTACCAATGAAGAGCTAGTTATTGCCCGGGATACTTACAGATTGGCTCAGGGTAAATAATTCTAAATCATTTTAGATAATCAAGATACAGGCAGATATTTCCTGCCTGTATTTTTTTGCCTCATTTGTATATTTATTTGTTTTCTGTTATTATCCTAAAATAAAGACCTTTAATTTATATAATTCCTTGTGCTTTGGTTGACAATCAAGGTGTGGGAAGACTATAATTATTCTGGTGTTTTTATGGGGTGCATATTATGAAAATAAATCTTAAGGAATTGAAACAAAAGACGGTAGATAGTGAGGATTACAGCTTTAATGCCAGGTTCAGTGATGAATTACTGCTTCCTTTTCGGGGAAGGTTTTCCGGCCCGGTGAATGTAGAGCTGCATGTGGAGAGCACGGGAAAAGTTTTTTGGGCCGCAGGAGATTTGCGGACGGGAGTAGTTTTTGAGTGTGCGCGCTGTTTGGAAGAGTTTATATTTCCGGTAAATATAGAGCTGAATTTTAATATAGCGGATACGGTTTACCGGAATGATTTTACCGAGGAAGAAGTGGTTTTTGTAAGCGGTGATGAACTGGATATAACTTCTTATCTGGAGGAAGAAATCCTGCTTTCATTACCGATGCAGCCTTTGTGTGATGAAAACTGTCAGGGCTTGTGTGCAGGCTGTGGAGCCAATCTTAATCTGGAAAGCTGCAGGTGCAGTGAAAAGGAGATTGATCCACGCTGGGAAAAACTTAAACAATTAAAAACAGGGAAGGAGGTTTAATCCGTGGGTGTACCAAAAAGGAGACAGTCACATTCCCGTAAAAACAAGAGGCGTTCTGAATGGTTGAAGATAGAAAAGCCGGTTCTGGCAGAATGCCCTCAGTGCCATGAATACAAGCTGCCTCATCGGGCTTGCTTGAATTGTGGGTATTACAAAGGGAAAAATGTTATGTAATTGGTGTAAATATATTGCATTTTAACCAAAAAGTAAGTTAAAGTCTTGTTAAAAGACTTAAAGCTTACTTTTTGTTTTTAAGGAGGATATGAGATGAGGATTGCTCTTGATGTTATGGGGGGCGATTATGCACCGCAGGAAATAATTGCAGGAGCCGTTGATTTTGTAGAGAGAGAAAAGTTAAAGCTTATTCTGGTAGGACGCGAAGAGGTTATAAAGGAAGAACTGGCAAAATATAACTATAAGGGCGATCTTTTGGAGATAGTTAATGCTTCCGAAGTAATAGGGATGGATGAGTCTCCAGTTGCAGCTTTGCGCAAGAAAAAGGATGCCTCGATAGTAATAGCTACTAAACTGGTGCGCGAAGGGAAGGCGGATGCGGTAGTATCCTGTGGCAGCACAGGAGCGCAAATGGCAGCAGCTGTATTTATCCTGGGACGCATGGCAGATATTGAACGCCCTCCTATTATTACTCCTGTTCCTAATCAGAATGATGGCTATACTTTTTTGATTGATGTAGGGGCTAATGTTGATTGTCGCCCCCGTCAGCTCTTGCAGTTTGCCCTGCTGGGCAAGGTCTATGCTTCGGCGGTTATGAACATAGATAATCCCCGTATAGCTCTTCTCAATAATGGAGAAGAAGAAACTAAAGGCAGCCATCTCTATGTGGAGGCTTATAATCTTTTAAAAGAAGCCGGGGAAATAAATTTTATCGGCAACATAGAAGGCAGGTATATTTTTGACGGCAAAGCCGATGTAATTGTGTGTGATGGCTTTACCGGCAATATAGTTCTGAAAACTATTGAAGGGGTTTCGCTATTCATTGCTCGCAATGTAGCCCGGGAGTTAGGGAAACTACCTTCCTTCTTCAGTAAAATGGACTATACTAAAATAGGAGGAGCTCCGCTTTTAGGGATAAATGGAGTAAGCATTGTGTGCCATGGAAGTTCGAAGCGCGAAGCGGTGTATAATGGTTTGTGCGTGGCCCGGGATTGTGTGGAAAAAGATATAGTAAGGAAACAGGCGGCCATGCTGGCACAGATGAAAGAAAATTAGGCCCAAGAAGCAGGTGGGTTATTTTTAGCGAAAGGAAAAGACAGGAGGGAAAAAGCTTATGGAAGAATTTTTTGTCCAGGCAAGAAGGTTTTTGGCCGAACAGTTAGGTATTGAGGAAGACCTTATTCAGATGGAGACTACTTTTGAAGAGATCAATGCTGATTCTATTGATATTGTTGAGATGATAATGGCTCTGGAAGATATATATGATGTGGAATTTCCGGAAGAAGATTTAGAAAACTATCCCACGATGGGCTCTCTGGTAAGTGCTCTCTATGAATATCTTATGCAGGTGAAAAATGCCTAATGATTTGGAAAATGCGGTCCGCTTTTTACAGGATAATGACCTCTGGTTTAAGAATCCTGAACTAATACGGATGGCGCTTACCCACCCTTCCTATGCTCAGGAAAAAAACAGCCTTTTTAATAATCAGCGGCTGGAGTTTTTAGGTGATGCGGTACTTAATTTTATTGTGGCTGAATATCTCTACAATAATTATCCGGATAAGCCGGAAGGGGATCTTACCAGGATAAGGGCCAAAGTAGTGTGTGAAAAGTCCCTGGTAAAAGTGGCGCAAAAGATAAATTTAGGAGATTATCTTCTCTTAGGCAAAGGAGAGGAAAAGTCGGGCGGCCGCAAGCGGAAATCTATTCTGGCTGATGCAGTAGAAGCAGTTATCGGTGCTATATACCTGGATCAAGGTTATGAAAAGGCCCGGGACTTTATTCTGCTGCATCTTAAAGATTATATCGCCGAGAGCGCCCAGGGGGATTATTGTGATTACAAGTCCAGGCTGCAGGAAATGGTGCAGGCCAAAAGCAGTGAAAATGTAAGCTACAGCATTATCAAGGAGACTGGACCTGCACACTGCAAAAATTTTGTTGCGGGAGTTTTTTTTCAGGGGAAACTTATAGCTACCGGTGAGGGTAAGAGCAAGAAAGAAGCAGAACAGAATGCGGCGGAAAAGGTGTTAAAGGAAGGACTTTTGCCATTCGAAGTTGAGAAGGGGAAGTAGATTGGGAAAACATTTTAATATACCGATTTTTATACCTCATTTAGGGTGCCCTTTTAACTGCATATTTTGCGATCAGAAAAAGATTGCTTCACCTCAAGGGGTGCCGGAGGTAAAGGATATAAAGGATATAATTGAGGAACATCTGGCTACTATTCCCGAAGAGGCTGAAGTAGAAGTTGCGTTTTTTGGCGGGAATTTTACCGCTATCAGGCGGGAAAGGCAGGAAGCCTATTTACGTCAGGTTTTTCCTTATATAGAGGCGGGCAGGATAACAGGAATAAGGATTTCTACCCGTCCTGATTATATTGATGAGGAGATTTTGCTTTTTTTAAAATCTTGGCAGGTTAAGGTTATCGAACTGGGAGTGCAGTCTTTGCATGATGAAGTTTTAAAAGCGTCACACAGGGGATATAGAGCCGGTGATGTTTTTAAAGCTTGCCATCTTATAAAGGGACATGGGTTTATGCTGGGGATTCAGCTTATGGTAGGCTTGCCTGCTGATAGCCATTTGCGCTCTCTTGAGTCAGCCCATCTGGCAGCCAGTCTTAAACCAGATATGGTGCGGATTTATCCTACCCTGGTTATATCAGGGACGGCTCTGGAAGAGATGTTTGTAAAGGGAGAATATAAACCCTGGAGTCTGGAAGAAGCGGTAAAGACGGCAACTGATATGTTTCTCCTCTTTGCCTCTCAGGCTATTCCCGTTATACGCATGGGACTGCAGCCTAGCGAAGAACTCCGTTCCGAAGGGGTAGTAGTAGCCGGCCCCTTTCATCCCGCTTTCGGTGAACTGGTAAAAGGGGAAGTTTTTTTAAGGCAGAGCGAATTGCTTTTGGCTGCTACTCCGGATTTACAAAAAGAAGAGGAGATAACCTTTTTTGTGCATCCGCGCGATGTTTCGAAAATGACAGGCAACCAGAAGAAAAATATAAGATATCTTAAAGCCAAATACGGCTTTCGCGCGGTCAAAGTGAAGGCTTATTCCGGGTTAAATGAAGGAGCTTTAGGTATAGGACAGGGAGAAAAACTGTATAAGGTCTGGGAAAGGGAAGATTTTCTAAAAAGGCTGCCTGTTTTTGTAGAAAAAGGCTAAAGCAGCGAAGACTTTAGCCTTTTTTTATGGGTAAAAATAGAAAGACGTCGCTTTTTTAAAAAAGGGAAATTTATGCTTTTGTCAAATAAATCAAGAGAAAGGTACAGGCCAAAGTCTAGAGTGAGGAGAAGGCTATGCGTGATGAGATTTTATCCCAGCTTTACTGGCGGCAGGGAGAATATGTTTCCGGACAGGAACTGGCAGATAAATTAGGGATAACCCGGGTGGCGGTATGGAAAAATATAGAAGCTTTAAAGGAAGAAGGTTACCTTATTGAAGCGGTAAGCCGCAAAGGATACCTTTTGCGTAATGGAAAGGAAATGATAATTCCCGGAGTGGTAAAGGCTGAGCTTAGAGGATGTCTTCTAGGGAGGGATATTATCTATTATTCCCAGCTTGATTCTACCAATGAAGAGGCCAAACGGAGGATTAATGCCGGTTGCAAGGTGGAAGAAGGCACGGTTATAGTAGCAGGCCGGCAAACAGCAGGTCGGGGCCGCATGGGGAGGAAATGGGAATCTCCTGCGGGAGGCCTCTGGTTTTCTGTAGTTTTATCTCCTGAGCTGGCAGTAAGCGAGCTGGCACTTTTGTCCCTGGTTTTTGCCCGGGCGGTAGCAAAGAGCCTGGATACTTTTCTTCCCGGCGGTTGCCAGATTAAGTGGCCTAATGATGTTTATGTTAAAGGACGCAAACTGGCGGGCATACTGCTGGAATTGAGCGGTGAGATGGATAGGGCTCATTATCTGGTGGCAGGGGTAGGGATAAATGTAAATGTGGCCAGGGAGGATTTAGCCGGGGAGATAAGGGATGCAGCTACTTCTTTATATATAGAAGCCGGGAGAAAAGTGGATATAAACAAAGTTTTGACAGGTGTACTTAAAAGTATGGATGATTATTATAATTTGTTTCGGGAAAGGGGTTTTTCTCCCATAAGGGAAGAATTTAAAGCCTGCTGTATGCATTTAGGCAGGAAGGTCAGGGTCAAAAGAGGCGAGGGGTATATTGAAGGGATAAATGAAGATATAGATTTTATGGGTAATATGGTTATAAACACGGGAAAGGAGATTATAAGGATAAGTACGGGTGATGTAAGCATTATATAGGGGTTTAGGAGGATAAGAGGTGTATTTAAAAAAGATAGAGATGAAAGGTTTTAAGTCTTTTGCCGAGCATACGGAAATAATCTTCAAGCCTGGCATTAATGTGGTAGTAGGGCCAAACGGCTGTGGAAAAAGCAACCTGGTAGATGCTGTACGCTGGGTGCTGGGTGAGAATAACATACGGGAATTAAGGGGACAAAAGAGTGAAGATGTGATTTTTAACGGTACCGACAAATTTCGGGCTTTGAGCATGGCCAGTGTGGAAATTGTGCTAGATAATGCTGATGGCCTTTTGCCTCTGGATTATAGTGAAGTAGCGGTAGGACGCAAGATTTTTCGTTCCGGGGAAAGCGAGTTTTATCTTAATAAAGCACGCGTGCGGCTTAAGGATATAAATAAAGTTTTTACCGGTACCGGGCTGGGCAAATGCGGTTATTCTATAATAGGACAGGGTGAACTGGAAGAGGTTTTGAATGGGGCTCCTATGGATAGAAGGCTCATTTTAGAAGAAGCTTCCGGGATTATAAAGTATCGTCAGCAGAGGGATGAGGTAAAGGCCAGGATTGCAAGTACCAGCAGCGATCTGGTAAGGATTGGAGATATCCTGGGAGAACTTAAAAAGCAAAGGGATGAGCTGCATAAGAAGGCGGAAAAAGCTGAGCTCTATCTGCGGCTCAGGGAAGAGTTTAAGGATTTGCAATATAAAGTAAGCCTTTTCGAAATAAAAAAGCTTACTGATCATCTGTCGGAACAGGAAAAGCGCTGGGAGGAAAAAAATGAAAAATTAACTCTGCTGCTGGCAGAACTCAAGGATAGGGAAAAAAGGTGGGGGGAAGAAGAAAAACTGCTTTTTAAGCAGAGGGAATACCTGGAAAAGTACAGGGAAGAAAAACATGGTCTGGAAAACGAGATAAATGAGCTGCAAAACCTTATTAATTTAAGCGGGGAGAAGATAAAAAATAAGGAGGAAAGGATTAGAGCGGCTAGAAAGGATCAGGTTAAATATAAAGATATGCTTCAGGGCATAGAAAAAGAACTGGCCAAACTGGAACGGGATTATGAAGAGGCCGAGAAGGAGTATGAGGAGAAAAAATGTCTTTTTGCCGGGTTGACAAGTAAACTTAAGGAATTGGAAGGCGAAATAGAAGAGGAGCACAGGGATTTTGAAAAGAGAAAAGAACTAGTTTTTAAAGCTGCTGAAGAGGCAGCTGGAATTAAGAACCGGTTGCGATCGGGAGAAGAAAGGCTGAAAAAGCTTAAGGAAAAACGGGAAAGGATGGCTGTACGCCAGGAGGAAATAGAAGAACGCTGGCAAAAACAGAAGGAAGAGATTAACTTTTTAAATGCGAAAAAGGCAAAGGATGAGAAGCTGATTTTACAGCTGGAGACTGAACTTGCTGAGCTGGAGGAGAAGAGGGGATGGCTCCTAAAGGAAGTGGAGAGGACAGCAGGCTATCTGGATACTCTAAACCGCAAACAAAGTGAGACCGTACAGAAGATTATACACCTGGAAAATATACGCCGTAATTTTACCGGCTATTCTTCCGGGGTAAGGTTTATAATGCAGAATAAAGAAAGCCTATCTGGCATACTGGGGATATTAGGGGAGCTTATTACCATTCCCGCTGGCCTGGAAACGGCAGTGGAGGAAGCTTTGGGTAAAGGGCAGGAGAATGTAGTCGTAGATAAGGCAGTTAATGCGGAAAAAGCTATTGACTTTTTAAAAAGGAATAATGCCGGAAGGGTAACTTTTCTTCCTTTAGATATGCTTAAGGCAGGAAGGATACCTGATGAAGTGGCCAAAAAAATAACGGGAAAAGATGGGGTTTTAGGGATAGCTTCCCAGCTGGTAAAATATGACCCCTTTTATGCGCAAGCGGTGGAATATCTATTAGGACGAGTCGTGGTGGTGAGGGATATAAAAACAGGGGTAGCTTTATTCCGCAGTCTGGATTATCCTCTGCGCATAGTAAGTCTAGAAGGAGAAGTTATAAATGGGAGTGGGGCCATGACCGGCGGGAGCAGGAAGGAAGGAGGGAAAACCCCTATCCAGTATAGGAGTGAAGAAAATAAGCTTAAAGCGGAGAAGGAAAAGCTGGAAAGGGAAATTTTTCGTGCCGGAGAGGCTCTGGAAAGGGTAAAAGGAGAGCTTAGAAAAATCGATGAAGTTATAGAGGATAAAAAGAAAACCCTTGCCGAAGTCAGTTTCACCCTGGACATGCTTATTAAGAATCTGGAGGAGGCCGAGGGAAAAAAATCCTGGCTGGAAAAAGAGAAAAATGCTATCTTACAGGAAGAAGCCCTGATGACAGAGGAGATTAAACGACTGGAAGAGGAGATGCAAGGGCTTTATTGTGAGCATAAAGAAAAGGAATTTTTAAGTGAAGAAAGGGAAAAAGAACTGGAAGCTTTGAAGATAAGCCTGGAGGAAAAGAAGCGGGACTGGGGCGTATATAAAGAAAGGCTTAAGGCTTATCAGGAACAGATAGAAATGAAAGCTAAAGAATGTGCCCAGTTAAAACATAATCTGGAGCAGTTCAAAAGGGTGGAAGATTCTTACCGAAAGTCGCTGGCTGAGGCGGTAAAGCTTGAGGAAAGGATTGCGGAGGAGATTAAGCAGGAAGAGAAGGTTTATGAAGAGGCCCAAAGAAAACTGAAGGACAGGCTTGTTAAGCTTTCTCAGGTTAATCAGAACCTGGCTAAGGAACGGGCCCGGGAAGAAGAAACGAGGAGAAATATTGAAGAGTTAAAGATGTTGATGAACCCTTTGCGGGAGGATATTAACCGGCTGGAGAAAGAACTCAAAAATCTGGAAATAGCTAAAGCCCGGCTGGAGACGGAGCTTGAAGCGGCTAAAGCCCGTTTTGTGGAAGATTTTAAAAAGCCGGTGCCCTCAGAAATAGGGGAAATACATACTTCCCGGGAAAACAGCGAATACCGGCAGAGGATGGAAAGCTTAAAAAGCCGGATAGAAGATATGGGAACGGTAGATGTGGAAGCTATAAATGCGTATCAGGAGTTAAAAAACCGCTTCGACTTTATGCAAGAGCAGTATGATGATTTAAACAGGGGAAAAGAAGCCCTGGAAAAGCTTCTAAAAGAAACGGAAGAGCTGATGCACAGGGAGTTTATAAGCTTTTTGGATCAGGCTAATAAAAGCTTTAAAAAGACTTTTACAGAAATTTTTGGGGGAGGAGATGCCGTTTTACGGCTGGAAAATGCTGAAGATAAACTGAGTGCAGGGGTAGAAATCGAAGTAAAGATGCCAGGCAAAAAAACCCAGGCTTTAAGCCTGCTTTCGGGAGGGGAAAGAGCTCTTACCTGTATTGCCTTTATCTTTGCTCTTTTGAGGTTAAAACCTGTTCCTTTCTGTTTGCTGGATGAGATTGATGCTGCACTGGATGAGACTAACCTTACGCGTTTTGCCCGTTTTATAAGGAAGATGGCGGAAGAAGTACAGTTTATTATTATCAGCCACCGGCAGGCTATGATGGAAGCAGGAGAAATTGTTTATGGAATAACTATGCCGGAAAAAGGAGTTTCTTCGGTTTTAACTTTGAGTATGAATGATATAGAGAGCCGGGCAGGATAAATTTACTGATGGAGGATGAGATCATGGCTTTTTTTGACCGTTTTAAAGGGAAAAAGCGGGAAGAAAATGAGGAGAAAAGGAAAGAGGCAAATATAAAAGCAGAAGAAGACCGGGCAGAGAAGACAGCAAATGATGAAGCTAAAGAAAGGGAAGAGGCTTTACTGCGAAAAGACCAGGGAAAAGAAGGGGAAGAAGAGAGAAAGGAGAATAAAAGGGCCGGCTTTTTTGAACGTTTTAAGCAGAGTTTAAGTAAAACCCGGGCTAATATAGGTGATAAAATTGTTAATCTGGTTAAGACTAATAAAAAGTTAGATGACGATTTTTATGAAGAATTGGAAGAAATCCTTATTCAGGCTGATGTTGGGGTAGAAACTTCGCTGGAACTGGTAGAAAATATACGCAAGTCAGCCAGAAAGAATAAGATTACCGATTCCGAAAAGGTTATGGATCTAATAAAAGAGGAGACTGCTCGAATTTTGGGCGTTTATGATACTTCCCTCCGGGTAGAAACAGATGAAAAACCGGCAGTTATACTGGTCGTTGGGGTTAATGGAGCAGGTAAGACTACTTCGATTGCTAAACTGGCTTACCGTTTTAAACAGGAAAATAAAAAAGTGCTGCTGGCAGCAGGGGATACTTTCCGGGCAGCAGCTATTGACCAGCTGCAGATATGGGCAGACCGGGTAGGGGTTGAGCTTATAAAACACCAGGAAGGGGCTGATCCCGGTGCCGTAGTTTTCGATGCGATAAATGCCGCGAAAGCGCGCAAGGCAGATATCCTGATTATAGATACCGCAGGACGGTTGCAGAATAAAACTAATCTTATGAAAGAAATAAGCAAGGTAAGAAATATTATCGAGCGCGAAATTCCTTCTGCTCCCCATGAGGTGCTCCTGGTAATAGATGCTACTACCGGACAAAATGCGGTAAGTCAGGCGAAAATTTTTAAAGAGGCTACCGGGGTGACAGGTATCATCCTCACCAAACTGGATGGTACAGCTAAAGGAGGTATAGTCCTTTCTATTGCGAAAGAGCTTAATATACCGGTGAAACTGGTAGGCATAGGAGAAGGCATGGAAGATCTGCGTACTTTTGACCCGGTATTGTTTGCCGAAGCCCTTTTAGAAGCCGGGGAAGAAAATGAATAAGGAGGAGTGAGTGATAATGCCGGATATTGCTATAATAGGTGGGACCGGAGTATATGACCCTGACCTTTTAAAAGATACTAGAGAATATATAGAGAATACCGTTTATGGTGATGTAAAAATAACAGTGGGCCGGTATGAGGATATAGAAGTGGCATTTATTCCTCGCCACGGCAAAGACCACAGTGTACCTCCCCATCTGGTAAATTACCGGGCTAACATTATGGCTCTAAAACAGATAGGGGTAAAAAATATAATCGCCACCGCCGCGGTAGGTTCTCTCAATTTTGATTTAAAGCCCGGGCATTATTTACTGGCTGACCAGTTTTTAGATTTTACTAAAAGCCGCAAGAATACTTTTTATGAAGGCGGGGAAGAAGGGGTAGTCCATTGTGATATGACTGTCCCTTACTGCCCGGAAATAAGAAAGGCGATAAAAAAGGCCGGGAATGAACTTAATCTTACGGTGTATAATGGTGGAGTTTATGTGTGTACTGAAGGGCCGCGTTTTGAAACGGCAGCGGAAATTGCGATGTTTAAGATGCTGGGTGGCTCCGTAGTGGGAATGACCAGTGTGCCGGAGGTATGCCTGGCCCGTGAATTAGGCATGTGTTATGGCAATATATCTATAATCACCAATTTTGCGGCTGGTATTTCCCCGCATATTTTGACCCATAGTGAAGTAGTAGAAATGATGAAAGAAAGCATACATGAGGTAAGAAGGCTTATTATGCACAGCCTTAAATATATTCCCCGGGAAAAAACTTGTGACTGCAGCAAAATACTTGATGAAAAAGGGGTTATGAAATGATAAGGACGGTATATTTGGAAAAGGACGAGGTAGTAATTTTAGACCAGACCAGACTTCCTCTAGAAGTAGCTTATGCCCGTTTAGATACGCCGGAAAAGGTGGCCCAAGCTATAAAACTTCTGATGGTAAGAGGAGCACCTCTTATTGGTGTTACAGCAGCTTTTGGGCTGGCCATGGCGGTTGATAAGTTTACAGGGAGTAAAGAAGAGCTGGTTCCTTATTTTAAGAAGGTTAAAGAGCTTTTAGCTTCGACCAGACCTACGGCTGTAAACCTTTTCTGGGCTTTAAACCGTATGGAAGAGGTTTTTAATTCCTCATTAGATGAAGATTTAAAACAGATCAAGGATAAGCTTAAGCAAACAGCTGAAGAGATGTATGCAGAAGACATAAAAATCAACCAGGCGATAGGAGAAAATGGCAGTAAGCTTTTGCTAAGGGATAGCCGGATAATGACTATATGCAATGCCGGCGCCTTGGCCACCTGCGGGTTTGGTACGGCTCTGGGAGTAATAAGGGCAGGTTTTGCCGAAAACAAGGTTAGAAAGGTGTGGGCCTGTGAAACCAGACCGGTTTTACAGGGTTCGCGCCTTACCGTATGGGAACTTATGCAGGATGGTATACCGGTAACCCTTATAACCGATAATATGGCCGGTTATGTTATGAGCCGGGGGGAAGTTGATGCGGTTATTGTAGGAGCTGACCGGATAGCAGCGAATGGAGATACAGCTAATAAAATCGGTACTTATTCCCTGGCCGTACTTGCCCGCCACCATAATATACCTTTTTATGTAGCAGCACCGTTATCTACCATAGATTTTAGCATAGAAAGCGGCAGGCAGATTCCGATCGAAGAAAGGGATAAAGATGAGGTGCGCAAGATAAGAGATGTCTATATTACGGTGCCTGAGGCTGATGTATTTAACCCGGCTTTTGATGTAACCCCGGCTGAGCTAATAAATGGTATAATAACAGAAAAAGGGATAATAAGTCCCCCTTATAAAGAAAATTTAAAAATACTAAAAGGAAAGTGATATTATGCGTTATGTAGAGGTAAGACGAGAAGTTTGCATGACGGCGCGCGAGATTTATGAAGCCAGGCTGGTGGCAGGCACCTGGGGAAATGTCAGTGCATGGGTAGATGATGTTATGGTGATTACTCCCAGCGGCATGGATTATGGGACTTTAAGTCCGGAAGATATGGTGATAGTAAATGGTGAGGGAGAAGTAATAGAAGGTTTTTTTGCTCCTTCCGTAGAAACCCCCTTACATCTGGCCATTTATAAGAATCGGCCTGATGTCAAAGGGATTGTCCATGTACACAGCCCTTATGCTACTGCTTTTGCAGTGGCGCGTCGGCCTATTCCGGTAATACTGGAAGAGACGGCGCAGGCGATAGGACATGAGATACCGGTGGCCCCTTATGCGCATTGCGGAAGCGAAGAACTGGCCCATCATGTAGTGAGGACTCTGGGGCAGGATAAGAAAGCAGTTCTGCTGGCTAACCATGGTTTGATTACCGTAGATGTTTCACCTTCAGCTGCCCTGCGGGCATGCTATATTGCGGAAAGAACGGCTATGATTACTCTTTTCGCTGAACAGATAGGCAGTATAAATATCCTGGCTGACGAAGATGTAAAGTGTCTCTATGAAAAATTTAAAAATTATGGCCAGAAGAAAGACCGATAATTTTTAAGGAGGCTTTAAAGGTGGAGTTGGTAATAAGGGATGTAAGCATTATTACTATGGATGAGGAAAGGCCGTTTATAGAAAAAGGGTATATAGTGGTGAAGGGGGATAAGATAGAAGAAATAGGAGAGGGAGAACCTCCTTATAATTATGACCGGATACTGGAAGGCCGGGATAAGCTGGCTATGCCGGGTTTCATAAATACCCATACCCATGCCGCTATGACTTTACTGCGGAGCTATGCCGATGACCTCCCGCTTATGGAGTGGCTGCAGAATAAGATATGGCCTCTGGAAGAAAAACTTACCCCTGAATATATATACTGGGGAACTATGCTGGCGATAGCAGAGATGATAAAGAGTGGAACTACTGCTTTTGCCGATATGTATTTTTGCATGGAAGAGGTGGCCAGGGCGGTAGAAAAAACAGGGATAAGGGCGGTTCTATCCCGGGGCATGGTAGGGATAGGGCCTCAGGCTGACCTGGCCTTAAAGGAGAGTGAAGAATTTATTAAAAACTGGCATAATGGAGCTGGGGGAAGGATTACGGCTATGCTGGGACCCCATGCTCCTTATACCTGTCCTCCTGATTATCTTAAGAAAGTGCTGACCCTGGCCGAAAAAACCGGTGCAGGCATACATATTCATGTAGCCGAGACTAATACTGAGTTCCGGGATATAAAAAAAGCCTACGGTAAGACACCAGTGGAACACCTGGAAAGTATAGGGCTTTTTGAACATAAAGTCCTGGCTGCCCACTGTGTGCATCTTACCGAGAATGATATAGATATAATGGCCAGATATGATGTAGGAGTAGCTCACAATCCGGAAAGCAATATGAAACTGGCCAGTGGTATTGCTCCGGTTCCCCAGCTTTTGGAAGCCGGGGTTACAGTAGCTCTGGGGACAGATGGAGCTGCCAGCAATAATAATCTGGATATGCTGCAGGAAATGCGCAGCTGTGCTCTATTGCATAAGGTAAATAGTATGGATCCTACGGTTATTCCGGCTTATACTGCCTTGAAAATGGCTACGGTTAATGGGGCCCGGGTTTTGGGGCTGGAAGATAAAGTAGGACAGCTTAAAGAGGGGATGAAAGCCGATTTCATACTTATTGATCTTGATAAACCCCACATGAATCCCCGTTATGACCTGGCTGCCAATGTGGTTTATGCTGCTCAGGCAGGAGATGTAGATACGGTTATTATTGATGGGAATATAGTTATGGAAAATAAGGTTATAAAGACTTTTGACGAAGAAGAGGTAATCGCCAGGGCTAATTTTATTGCCCGCCAGCTGGTGCGGAAAAGACAGGGGAGTTAATAAGCCATGAAACCGGTTGTTTCTTTTGTCGGATGGCATAATGCGGGCAAGACTACTTTGCTTACCAGGGTGGCCCGGGTTTTGCAGGAGAAAGGGATAGAGGTAGCCGTTATCAAACATGCTCATCATGGAATTGACATAGATACGGCAAATGATTCCGGAAATATTTTTGCTTCCGGAGTGCCTCTGGTAGTAGCTGCCTGTGCCGATACCGAAATAGTTTACCGCAGGTATTCCACCCCCCGTTCCTTAAACCAGATTGTAGCTGAAGTTGCGCCTTATGCGGATCTAGTTATTACCGAAGGTTACAAAAAAGCCGGTTATCCCAGTATAGAAGTTATGCGCCAGGATATAAGCTGTGAGTACCTGGATGTGCCCTATTTGATTGCCCGCGTGGCTGATTTCCAGGCAGATGATAAAGGGGGAAAGATAAAGGTTTTTTCTTTTGAGCAGGTAGAGGATTTAGCTTTATATCTTATGGAATATTTTAAACTTTGAGACCTATTGATAGTTGATTTTTTGCCGGTTATGGTTGATAATTTAAAGTACTGAAAATTTGCACATATTGAGGCTTATAAAAAGGGACAAAAGAACCGTCCCGGTGGTGAAGGAGGTTTTCATGCCGAGAAGGGTTAAATGCCGACGGGTAGCGCATATACCGCGTGCTAGCTGTTTTAAGCCAGCAGGAATTCCCGCCTGTGAGCTGGAAGAGGTGGTATTAAAGCTGGAAGAGGCAGAAGCTTTGCGTTTAAAAGATTTGTTAGGTTATGATCAGTTTGAGTGTGCTGAGCAGATGGGGGTTTCCAGGACCACCTTCCAGCGCATACTGGTCGAAGCCCACCGCAAGGTGGCTGATGCTATTATAAATTCCAAAGCTTTACTGCTGGAAGGCGGAAATTATAAACTGCATGAGGTAGAGTCTGAAGAGGGGTTTGATGATCCCAAATATAATGCCGCTGAAGATGCTGATTTATGAAGAAAGGAATAAGTAAAGGGGTGAAGGATAACCTCTACAGGTTATCCTTTTTTGTTATTTTTTTCACTTGATGAGTAAGGAGGAGTGAGATAGTGGGGAAAAGCTACGCGGAAATTATAATGCCTTATAAGGATAAGAAAGGAGGCCTTATCGAAGCTTTTCACGCTCTGCAGCGGGAGTTTAATTATATTCCCGAAGAAGCTTTAAAGGAAGCAGCCCGCATTTTTAAGATTCCCGAGTCTAAAGCTTATGGGGTAGCTACTTTTTATTCCCATTTTTCGGTGGAAAAAAGGGGAAAATATATTATCCGTATGTGTGAAAGTGCTCCCTGCCATGTAGCAGGAGCAGGAGAAGTATTAAAGGCTCTGGAACAATATTTAGGCATAAAAGTAGGAGAAACTACTCCTGATGGGAAGTTTACCCTGGAACTTTGTGAATGTGTAGGGCAATGCCAGGCTATTCCGGTTATAACCATAAATGATGATGTGGTGCTTAGTGTAAGCCCGGAAAGAATTCCGGAGATCTTGAAAAAGTATGAATAAGGGGGGAACAATATGAACGGGGAAAAGCGTATACTACTGGAGTATGCAGATAAGATAAATCCGGAAAAGGCCGAAGATTATATAAAGGTAGGCGGATATAAGGGATTAGAAAAGGCGCGAAAAATGAAGCCTAAACAGATTATTGAAGAAGTCAAGAAATCAAAACTCAGAGGTCGGGGAGGAGCCGGATTTAGCACGGGAATGAAGTGGAGTTTTGTTCCCGAACATGCACCGGTAAAATATGTAGTATGCAACCTGGATGAAGGTGAACCTGGAACTTACAAAGACCGCATAATATGCGAAAAAAATGCCCAGGCCCTCCTGGAAGGAATGGCTATCTGCGCGCTGGCTATCGGAGCGAAAAAAGGCTATATATACTGCCGGGGGGAATATCCCCATATAGTCAGATTGCTTAATAATGCGATAGAAAGTGCTAAAAAGGCCGGGGTTTTAGAGGATTTTGATATTGAAGTCCGGATGGGAGCCGGAGCTTATGTTTGCGGTGAGGAAACTGCCCTTATCGAATCGATTGAAGGGAAAAGGGGAGAACCTCGTTTTAAGCCTCCTTTCCCCGGGGTTGAAGGCCTGTGGGGAGTTCCAACTGTAGTAAATAATGTGGAGACTTTTGCGTGTATACCATATATCCTTACCCATGGAGCTGAATGGTTTGCCTCGATAGGAGCTCCTGATTATCCGGGGACCAAAGTGCTTACCCTGACAGGAGATATTAATAATCCTACCTATTTTGAAGTGCCGACCGACTATTTATTATCAGATGTAATATATAAATTAGGCGGAGGTATAAAAGGAGGAAGAAAA
Organism: Thermosyntropha lipolytica DSM 11003; assembly: GCF_900129805.1. Classification (GTDB taxonomy): domain Bacteria; phylum Bacillota; class Syntrophomonadia; order Syntrophomonadales; family Syntrophomonadaceae; genus Thermosyntropha; species Thermosyntropha lipolytica. The sequence continues at coordinate 8,788 of NZ_FQWY01000023.1, read as the reverse complement.
TTAAAAGCCGTACAGGTAGGTGGAAGTTCCGGAGCTTTTATACCCCCGGAAAACATCCATACATCTATTGATTTCGATTCCATGAGCAGAATCGGAGCCAGTTTAGGTTCGGGAGCTGTTTTTGTTCTGGATGAAACCCGGGATATAGTAGATGTAGCTACCCGTATTGCCAAATTTTTTGAACATGAGTCATGCGGTAAATGTAATCCCTGCCGGGAAGGAACTTTCCGCATGTATGAAATGATGCAGAGGATTAATGCGGGAAGAGGAAGTGAAGAGGATTTGGAAAATATTCTGGTTTTGTCCCGGGTAATGCAGAAGGCTTCCCTTTGCGGACTGGGACAGGCAGCTCCTATTCCTATTGAAACAACCATAAAGCATTTTCGTGAAGATTATATGCGAAAATTAATGTAGAGCGGAGGGAGGAGTTAGGAAGTGATAACCCTTACTATAGATGGCAAAAGAGTAACGGTTCCTAAAGGGACCAGCCTTTTAGATGCCTGCCGTATAGCAGGTGCGGATATACCTACTCTGTGTCATGATCCCGAATTAAGTCTGGCTGGTTCCTGCCGCATGTGTGTGGTGGAGGTAGCAGGAAGGCGTAATCTTATCGCCAGCTGTGTTACTCCCGCAGAAGAAGGTATGCAGGTGGAAACAGAAAGTGAAGCGGTAATCGAGGCAAGAAGAATAATCCTGGAGCTTCTTCTGGCCCGACATAAACTGGAGTGCCATGTCTGTGAACGGGATGGCGACTGCAAACTTCAGGATTACTGCTACCGCTACGGGGTAAAAGATAGCAGGTTTAAAGGAGAAGAACCCCACTTTTATAAAGAAGACCCCAATCCGTTTATTGAAAGGGATTATGACAAATGTATCATGTGTACCAAATGTATAAGGGCGTGTGCCGAGATTACGGGTGCGTTTGCCATAAACCTGAAAAATCGCGGGCATAATGCAGTTATTTCTACTGCTTTTGATTTAGGGCTTAAAGATTCTACCTGTGTGTTCTGCGGCCAGTGCATAATGGTATGCCCGGTAGGATCTCTGGTAAGCAAGGTGGAAAAGGGACGGGGAAGAACATACCAGACGGAAAAGGTAAGAACCGTCTGCACCTACTGTGGGACGGGATGTACTTTAGAGCTTAAAGTCCTTAATGACAGAGTAGTAGGAGTAAACTCTATCCGGGATGAAAAACTTAGTCCTGCCAACCGGGGAGCTTTATGTGTTAAAGGCCGTTTTGGCTGGGATTTTATCGATTCCCCGGAAAGGCTTAAAGAACCGCTGGTACGCAAAAACGGTGAGCTAATGCCGGTAAGCTGGGAAGAAGCCCTCGATTATACGGCAAAGAGGCTTAAAGAAGTTAAAGAAAAGTGGGGATCTGATTCTATTGCGGTTTTTACCTCAGCCCGTACTACCAATGAGGAAAATTATCTCCTGCAAAAACTGGCACGGGCAGTTATAGGAACTAATAATATTGACCACTGCGCGCGTCTCTGACATTCGGTTACTGTCTCCGGTCTGGGGGCAGCGTTTGGCAGTGGAGCCATGACTAACAGCATAAAAGACCTGGAAGAAGAAGCAGAAGTTATTTTCCTGATAGGAACTAATACTACCGAAAACCATCCGGTTATAGGATACAAGATAAGGCAAAATGTCTTAAAGCGGGGAGCTAAGCTCATAGTAGCTGATCCGCGCCGGATTGAACTGGCTGACCTGGCAGAAGTTTATCTGCCCTTTAAGCCGGGTACGGACATAATGCTCATTAATGCCATGATGCATGTAATTATCAAGGAAAACCTCCTGGATAAAGAATTTATAGAGAAGCGCACGGAAGGTTTTGAAGAAGTAAAAGAAATCGTGGAAAAATATACGCCTGAGCTGGCAGCCAGGATTTGCGGAGTGCCTGCTGAAGACATTGTAAAGGCAGCCCGTATATATGCTGAGGCGGATAAAGCAGCTATATGTTATGCCATGGGAGTTACCCAGCACAGCAAGGGGACAGATAATGTAAAAGCGATATGCAATCTGGCTATGCTTACCGGCAATATTGGAAAACCAGGAAGCGGCGTAAACCCCTTGCGCGGCCAGAACAATGTGCAGGGAGCCTGTGATATGGGAGGCTTGCCTGATGTATATCCTGGTTATCAAAAGGTAGAAATAGAAGAAAACCGGAGCAAGTTTGAAAAAGCCTGGGGAGTAAAACTGCCTGACAGGAAGGGCTTAACCCTTACGGAAGCTATAAATGCTGCCCTGGAAGGCAAAATAAAAGCTTTATATATCATGGGGGAAAATCCCATGCTCAGCGACCCGGACAGCCATCATGTCGAAGAAGCCTTAGATAATCTGGAGTTTCTGGTAGTGCAGGATATATTTCTCACCGAAACGGCAGCCAAGGCAGATGTAGTATTGCCGGGAGTAAGCTTTGCTGAAAAAGATGGCACCTTTACCAATACTGAAAGAAGGGTACAGAGGGTAAGAAAGGCGGTAAATCCCCGGGGTAATGCTAAACCTGATTGGCAGATATTATGTGAAGTTGCTACCCGTTTAGGCTATCCTATGTCTTATCAGTCACCGGAGGAAATATTTGAAGAAATAAGGAGCTTAACTCCGTCCTATGCCGGGATAACTTATAAGCGCATAGAAGAGACCGGGATTCAGTGGCCGTGTCCTGATACCGACCATCCGGGAACTCCTATACTGCATAAAGAAAAATTTGTACGAGGGAGGGGCAAGTTCCATCCCGTAGAATACCGGGAGGCTGCCGAGATGCCGGATGACGAATACCCGCTGATTCTTACTACCGGGCGCAACCTTTATCACTACCATACCGGAACCATGACCAGAAGGGTAGCAGCCATTGACCAACATAAACCTCACAATGAGGTAGAAATACATCCCCGTACCGCACAACTTTACGGGATAAAGGATGGAGATATGGTAAGACTTAGCACCCGCCGCGGCAGTATAAAGCTTAAAGCGCGCATTACAGAAAATATAAAAGAAGGAGTTGTATTTACTACCTTCCATTTTGGAGAAGCAGCTGCTAACCACCTTACCAATGCTTCAGCTTTAGACCCGGTAGCCAAGATACCTGAATTCAAAGTAGCAGCAGCCAGAATAGAAAAGATATAGATTTTCAGGTTTTAAGAAGAATTTGAATACCCTGCCGTTTATATAAAAAATAGCGGCAGGGTTATTTGGGTTTGGGAGGTATTTTGTGATATGATAAATCTTAATATTTGGCGGAAAGATGAGGTGCATGATGGCACGGCTTTTGGTTTTGCTGATTACTTTGGCAATCTGGATAATGTTAAATTATTATATAGGAGTACACGGTCTTCAAGTCTGGGGAGATTTGTTTAAGGGAAACCTCCTTTTGTACTGGACAGTTTTATTTTTGCTGGCCCTTTCTTATCTGCTGGGAAAAATAGGGGAAAGGATTTATCCTGGCAGGTTAAGCCGCTTTATGACGGTAATAGGTTCCTACTGGCTGGCCTTTTTCTTTTATGCTTTTCTTATGCTTGTTTTTATTGATATTCTGCATATGGTAGATGGCTGGCTTAACTTTTTGCCGGCATTCGTTAAGGAAGCTAATTTTTATACCGGGACAGCTGTTTTATTATTTTTATTAGCATTAGTTGTTTATGGGAGCTTCAATGCCAGAAATCCTGTAATACGGCAGTATAATATAACTATTGCCAGGCCGGCTAAGAATGTGGAGAGATTACATATAATTATGGTTTCTGACCTGCATTTGGGCAGTATAGTAAATGACCGGCGGCTTATGGAATTAGTAGAAACTATTAATAAAGTAAAACCGGATCTGGTTTTTCTGGTAGGAGATATTATTGATGAAAATGTAAAGGTTTTTAAGCGATTAGGAATGAAAAAAATATTAGAAAAATTGAAACCGAAAATAGGAGCTTATGCTGTCCTGGGTAATCATGATTATTATGGGGGAGAATATAAAGAGGTTATTAAATCTTTAGAAGAGGCAGGGATTAAGGTTTTGCGCGACCAGTATGAGCTGGTTGCAGACAGTTTTTATCTGGTAGGAAGAGATGATAAATTCAGCCGCTCCAGGCAAAGCCTGGCTGTTTTGCTGCAGGATATTGACCAGAGTTTCCCGGTTATAGTGCTGGATCATAATCCGATTGATATTGAGGAAGCCCGGGCGAATCAGGTTGACCTTCAGCTTTCCGGGCATACCCATAAAGGCCAGCTGGCTCCCTTAAACCGGATTACCAGGAGGCTTTTTGCCACGGACTGGGGATATTTAAAAATCGACAATTTGCAGGTTATCGTTTCGAATGGATTTGGCACCTGGGGACCTCCTGTGCGTATAGGCAACCGACCAGAGATAGTCGAGATTTTTTTGCAGTTTGATAAAGTTTAAAGCCGCGACCATATCAAGATGAAGTAAATTATTAAGGAATTGCTTCCTTTTTAGTAAATAGATTACAGGGGGAAGGACTAGCCCGGCGGCTAGTCCTTTAATCTATATTATGGGGGGATGGGGGATTTAACTTAATATTTTTTTAGGCTAATGCTGGATTAACTTTTCGGCTGGCTTCTTCTACATTTTCAACTCTACCGCGGCGGAAGCTGATATCAGCCTTACCGGTGTGGAGCTGCCACATATGCCAGAAGACATAAGGTATTATCATAATCGCATTTATGATTCCCCAGATTTTCAAGACTTCCATGCTATGGAAGGGGGAAGCATCCATAATAAGTGGGAAGAAATCTAAACATGCCCGTAAGAGCAAATGGATAGCCAGTGTATATACCCGGGCAATAATGTATAGCTCTGGACGACCTTTGATTATAGGATAGATTTCAGCTGCCAGAAGAATACAGAGTGAGCTGAAGAAATATACCGGGCTTTCTGCATATACAAAACATGCGTTCCAGGAAGTGTAGATAAAGTTCCAGGCAGCTGTAGTATAGGCGATCAGGTCGCCGTGAGGTTCAGTAGATATTTTCCAAAACTTAGTAGGAAAAGGAATAGTTACGCAGAGCAAGAAACCGCATAAAGCATTGAAATAATTGCCCAGAGTTACATCTTTAATAGTAGCTTCCATTATGTTCAGAAACAGAATGCCGTAGAAGAACCACAGAACCCAATCCTTTTGCAAAAATTCCCAAAAACGTCCTTTTCTTTGCTCATAGACGGCAATACGAGCCAAACCTACTACAATGGTAGGAAGAATAACACTCAATATTTTGGCCCAGCGAAACCAGCCTTCTACGCCGCCGTTAAGCCACAGTGGAAAAGTAAGCAGTGAAAACAGGAAAAAATACATAGAAAACTTATAATATTTACGCATAAAGCCGATAAAAAAGAGCAGGAAAGCCATGTAGGCTGACATAGAAACAACATACATCCAGGCCGGAATAGCCATAAACAAAAACCTCCTTTCAGGATTAAACAATAGATTACATAACGAACGTTCGGTTGTGAATATAATAACAAATATTGACGAAAAATGCAATAAGGCAGGCAAATTTTTACCTACAAGTTTTTATACATGTGGATTTGCGTGCAGTTTGTGTTATTATAGTTTTTGATATGATGAAAAAGGATTGGGCAGGAAATGCAGGAGGGCAATTAATTATGAGCACAGATGGCAAAAATAAGATAAGAGAAGCGGCTTTGAGGGTTATAAGTGAACAGGGGATAGCAGGTGCTACTATGCGGGTTATAGCCAAAGAAGCAGGTGTGAGTACAGGAGCTATATACCACTATTACCCGGCAAAAGAAGATATTTTATACGATATCATGGATGTGAGCCTTAAGGCTTCTACCCAGGTAGCCGAAAGGGCCAAGAGCGGTGAAGCTTCCCGGCTGGAGATAGCCAGAGATGTTTATGAAAATCTTATTGAGAGGTTTAAAAAAGTGCAGGAAAACAGGTTGCAGTTTTACCTGGCCCATGAGGCTATACTGGGCAATGAGCAGCTGCAGAAACGGTTCCAGGAAAAATACGATGAATGGATAAGCAGGATTGAAGATATTCTGCTGGCTGCCTATGAGGCCAGGGAAGGTAAGGCTACCCGCGCTTTTGCTGCCTGGCTTCTGGCGGCGGTTGATGGTATGGTGCTGCAGGATTTGCTGGATGTGAAGGCAGCAGATAAAGAAATGCTTATGCAGGTTTTTGATATTTTGCTTACTGAAGGTATTCCGTGTTTTCTTCAGCTTATGGAGAAAAAAGGGATTTTTGCAGATTAGATAAGGGCATAAGGAGGCTAAGATGCGCTTTTTTTTAGGGCTTATTATTTTACTTGTTGCTGATCAGCTCAGTAAATATGCAGTGATAACCAATCTAGAATTAGGGGAAAAATATCCAGTCATTGATGAATGGTTTACCTTAACTTATATCCATAATAAGGGAGCAGCTTTTGGCATAATGGAGGGGGGGTACTGGTTTTTTGTTGTAGCAGCTTTGCTGGCAGTAGCCGGCATGATTTATTATGTGGCCAGGTATAAACCTCATCCGTTCCTGGAGTGGGTATTAGGCATTATAGCGGGAGGAGCCCTGGGAAACCTTATTGACCGGATTTTTTATCAAAGTGTTATAGATTTTATAAGCATAGGCTGGTGGCCAGTCTTTAATCTGGCCGATGTAGGGATAACTGTGGGAAGTGTTGTCTTAATCTTTTTTATACTTTATAGCGAAAAAAACGAAGAGGTGAAAAATGGATAGTATAGAAATAATATGGGTAGATGAAGAAAACGAAGGAGAAAGGCTGGATGTGTTTATAGCCGAGAGTATTCCTAATCTTTCGCGTTCCGGGGTGCAGAACCTGATTCAGGCAGGAAAAGTTACAGTTGATGGCAAGGTTAAAAAGGCCAGCTATAAAGTCAAAGAAGGAGAAAAAATAACTGTTGCCCTGCCTCCTCCGCAAAAAATAGAAGTTCAGCCCCAGAATATTCCGCTGGAGATTATATACCAGGATAGTGACCTGGCAGTTATAAATAAACCTAAAAATATGGTAGTACATCCTGCCCCGGGCAACCCGGATCATACCCTGGTTAATGCCCTGCTTTATCATATAAAAGATTTATCGGGAATAAATGGTGAATTGAGGCCGGGGATTGTGCACCGGTTGGACAAAGATACTTCAGGGGTTATGGTAGTAGCTAAAAATGACCGGGCCCACAGGATTTTGGCCCAGCAGATTAAAGAACATACCATAAACCGGGAATATACTGCTCTGGTACATGGGGTAATAAAAGAAAACCTGGGAACTATAGATGCACCTATTGGCAGAAGCAAGACTGACCGCAAGAAGATGGCGGTGGTGCCGGATGGGAAACCGGCAATAAGCCATTACCGGGTTCTGGAACGTTTTGCCAATTATACCCTGGTCAGGGTAAAGCTGTTAACAGGAAGAACCCATCAGATAAGGGTGCATTTTGCCTATATAAAACACCCGGTGGTGGGAGATCCCCTTTACGGGCCGGCCAAAAAACATCTGGGGCTTGATTCCCAGGCTTTACATGCCAGCTTATTAGGTTTTATCCACCCTTCTACCGGCGAGTACATGGAATTTACTTCCGAACTTCCAGAATACTTTAAGCAGGTATTGGAAAGTTTGAGGAGAAAATAGGAGTTAAAATTCTCTGTTTTCGGCATAAGTGGGTAATCGGGTTAATATTTTAAAGTGTATAGCCGATATAAAATAAACAAGGGGGAGAAGGTTATATGCAAATTTCACCATATGTTAAGGTAATAGGCAATAAGCTTTATAATTTCTATCTGGTTGGCAGCCGGGAACTTCTTCTGGCGGAATGCGGCACTCTAGCTGGAGCTTTGTATTTTATAGAGGAATGGGAGAAGCTTTCTTCCCAACCGGAGATAAAATATATATTAGTTATGCATTCCCATTTTGACCATGTAGGGGGACTTCCGCTTTTAAAATATTATTTCCCTGAGGCTAAGGTACTGGCCAGCCAGGAAGCAGCTGAGATTCTGGGCAGGGAAAATGTGGTCCAGGGCATAAAAGCGACCAATGAAAAAGTTTTGGATATATACAGGGAAAAAGGCCTTTTAACTGATAGCAGCAGAATTTCTGCTTTAAAACAGTATGATTTTAAAATTGATAAGGTTTTGCAGGATGGGGAAATATTAGAGGTAGATGGATTACAGGTAGAAATTATAACCTCACCCGGACACAGTCCCTGTTCCCTATCAGCCTATATACCGGAAGATAAAGTTATGCTGGTTTCCGATGCACTGGGCTATAAGACACCGGAAGGGTTGATGTCCCCGGTATTTTTCCATGATTATGATCTATACCTGCAGACTATAAACCGGCTTGCTGGTTATGCAACAGATATTATAGGGGTAGGACATGGAGAAATAATAAAGGGTAGAGAAGATGTAGAAAAATTTTACCAGAAAGCCTTCAAGGCGGCTGAAGATGCCTTTACCTTTATTGCTGCCAAATTGGCCGAAGGGGTTGAAGAAGATGTGATAGCCGGGAAACTTTATGATAAATACATGCAAGGAGCTCTGGCCTTATATCCCCGCGAAGTAATGGTAAGCTCCATGTATGCTTTGATAAAACGGGTAAAAACCAAATCTTCGAATCGTAACAGTTTTTAATTTGGGGACGGTTCTAAATTGCAAAAGTATTACGAGTGGTAAAATTTTTAAATGGATAATAATATTTGCCGGGTGGTATAGACGGGTGGATTTAAGGAAGGCTTTTTATGCGGACATGGGGATCAAGCCTGCAAAATAAAGAGTATTGCCATGTAAAGCGGATCTGAATACCAGAATAC
>NZ_FQWY01000020.1 GCF_900129805.1 Thermosyntropha lipolytica DSM 11003 | reverse complement strand
TCTAGCTACATTATAAGCTTTTTCAAACCAAGAAATACTTTTACTTATATCTCTATTAATAAATAGATCAGCTATTTTTTCAGCGATTTCTATTGAATCTTCCCAACGACATTTTTCTAGAGCTACCCTATAAGCTCTTTCAAGCACTTTCAACTTTTCTGAATTATCTGTATTAGTTTTTGAAATTCCTATGGCACCTGTTATTATTTTATCTGCATCTCCTGTTTTAATACCATCCTCGTATAAAGTACGTAATATAGTTATATCTGCCAAAATTCCACTTCCTTTCTTTGTTATATTAAACTTGCCAAATAAAATTCTCCAACCTTTCTTAAATTCCTCCCTCTTTTCGCATATTAATTGACAAAAAATTCCTCGAATTACTTTGAATTATGTCTAACCTGTTTTTAATATCCACAATTATACCTTACCAGTTAATCCCCCCCTTTCACACCCCAACCACCTTTTTTATCTCCTCCAGCTTCGCCTCTGCTTCTTCCCGGCCTAAAGCGATGATTTTATCTGCCTGGTCAAAATCGCGGGAGGAAAACGAGCCTACTTTGGGCTGCAGGATTATGTCGGCCTGGGAAGCGGTTAAGTCGAAATGGTATTTCTGCATGATATCAAGAGAAACCACGATTACATCCAGAGCATTTCTTATTTCTACCTGCCTATCAGGACCAAAAGTAACATCAACCGCTATTACGATATCGGCTCCTTTTTCCCGGGCTACATCTACCGGTAAGCGGTCGCTTACTGCCCCATCAACCAGAACCATACCCTCTTTTCTTACCGGGGTAAAAATGCCGGGTATGGATATGCTGGCTCTTATGGCTTCAGCTACGCTTCCTTCTTCTAAAACTATCCGCCCACCGGATATAAGGTCAGTTGCTACCGCATAAAAAGGAAGATTCAGGTCGGCAAAGGTTTTCTTTTTGGTGAGGAGTTCCAAAAGGTAGGTTATTCTCCTGCCGGCCATGAAACCCAGGCGAGGAATACGAATATCATAAAAAATGTCGGTATTCATCTGGCATATCATTTTTTCCAGAAGCTTAAGATTGGTTCCCGCCGCATAAATCCCCCCCACCATAGCCCCCATGCTGCTGCCAACTATAAAGTGAAAAGGAATACTGTTTTCTTCCAGTACCTGCAAAACTCCAATGTGAGCATAGCCTCTGGCACTGCCTGCTCCCAATACCAGAGCGATGCGGGAAGATTTTTCCATATTATTCCTCCTGTTTAGATTTTATCCTCTCATTCTATTATTCTCTTTTCTGCCATATTAATTTTTTAAGCCGTCCAGGGAGGGATTTTTTATGCAGCCTTTTCCCCGTTTGCTTTTTACAGCCATAATTTTAATCTTTACTTTTTTCATGATTATTAACCCGCAGGAAACAATTAATGCTGCTTTTAGCGGGTTTAAGTTATGGTATTCCATCCTGCTTCCTGCTCTTTTGCCTTTTTTTATCGCTTCCGAACTCCTGGTAAGCCTAGGGCTGGCAAAGTTTTTAGGATTGATACTGGAGCCGGTAATGCGGCCTCTTTTTAAACTTCCCGGCTGCAGTAGCCTAGCCATCGTAATGGGGTTTACTTCTGGTTTTCCGGTAGGAGCTGTTTTAACCAAAAAGCTTTATGATGAAAAAATGCTTACTGATGAAGAAGCAGAAAGGCTGGTATCTTTCACCAACAATTCCAGCCCTCTTTTTATTATAGGAGCAGTCGGAGTAGGTATGCTCAATTCGCCGGCTTTAGGATACCTGCTCGCTTTTGCCCATTATGCTTCTAATCTTCTGGTAGGCTGGTACCTGGCCCGAAAAGCCCCGGAAAAAATCCTGCCCTTATCTACTCTAAACCGGAATAATCTTAGACTGTTTCTAAACCTTAAGACACCTGGTATTGGCCGTTTGGCCGGTGATGCTATCAGAAACAGCATAGCTAACCTCCTGCAAATAGCCGGCTTTATAATAATCTTTTCCGTCTTTGCCCGCATGCTTATGGTGTGGGGAATTATGGACATTTTTGCCGGTTTCCTGCTTTCCATCTTACCCGGGACAGGATGGAGCTATCAAGCTGCCTATGGTATAGGAATGGGAATACTGGAAATGACTATCGGCATAAAAACAGTAAGTGCAAGCCGCATAGATCTGTTTTTCCAGCTTATACTTATCAGCCTGCTTCTTTCCTTCAGCGGCTTTTCCATCATCGCCCAGGTTATGAGCATAGTAGCCGGAACTAAAATCCGCTTCTCTTTTTACCTTAAAGCCCGGTTCATACAGATGGTATTCGCAGGCCTTTTCACCTATGCCGGCTATATATTCCTTACAAGCAGATCCGCTATTATTCCATCTCTGGCTCTTCCCTATTATAAGATACTGTATTCCCTGCACGCCTGGCAGATAGGAATAAACTGCTTCCTGATCGGAACCGTGCTTATAGGTATATTAATTATTATAAGCCTCATACTTAAAATAACCGCCCGGGAAACTACACCCTGACCTAGGAGGAAGCAGAATTTTTAAGTTCCTCTTTGCCCTGCTGAATAACATCCAGTCCTTTACGCAAGACTATTTCCATATGGGTTAAAATCCCTTCCGCATATTCGTCAGCATCTCTTCGGATTTCTTCGGCTACTTTCTGCGCTTTGGCTATTATCTCATCGGCAATCTGCTGAGCATTCTTGACTATTTCATTCTCATTTAACAGATACCTGGCCCTCTCTTCCGACTCTCTTATGTATTCTTCGGCCTGGCTATATGCCTCCCTTCTTATCCTTTCCTTTTCCTCAATGATAAGCCTGGCATGTTCCAGCTCTTCCGGCAAAATAGCCCTTATGCGATCTAGCCGATCTAAAAACAGATTAGGTTCAATCATGGTTTTTCCTGACAGAGGCACTCTTTTCCCCTCTTTTACCATGATTTCCAGTTCATCTAATATCCTAAAAATTTCCATCATCGCAAATCCTCCCGCAACATTTTATAATAATGCAAAGTTGAATCCCCATAGCTATTCATCCGGTATCTTACCAGACAGGTAAGCTTTTCCGGCATTTCCTTATCCCGTTTACTTCTTATTATTAATATACCGTCTTCTTTTAATAAATCGGCTTTATCCAGTGCCTGCATCACCCTAACAAATATGCCGGGATTGGTAAAAGGAGGGTCGGCAAATATAATATCAAATTTAAGTTTTCTCTTTTTCAGTATCTTAAGCGCTCTGAAAACATCATTGCAGTATACTTCAAAGCCTTCGGTAAAGCCACAGTTCATAATATTATCCTTTACCGCTTTTATAGCTTCCCGGCTGCTGTCAATAAATATGACCTGATCTGCTCCCCGGCTTAAAGCTTCGATGCCGGCATTCCCGCTTCCGCAAAAAAGATCTAAAAAGGCTGCCCCGATAACCTTTTCCCCCAGCACATTGAACAGGGCTTCCTTTATCATATCGGTAAGCGGTCTGGTATTAAGTCCGGGAGGAGCAATCAGCCTTTTATTTTTTGCTCGTCCTGCTATTACCCGCACTTTCGCTTCTCCTTACGATAATTCGCCAATACAGCATCTATTACCTTTTTTACCCTATTGATTTTATATTTTACCACAAATTTTTTTAAAAATACTGTATAGACTCGGCGAAAAATGGCAATGATATAAGTACCAGATGAAAATCTGGTAACAAACCCTCCCCAACAACTTTACAAAATTCTCCTCTCCCCAAAATGGCGGCTCAAAAGGCCGCCATTTTTATCTTTATCTGCTTTTGTTGAATCAAGGGTAAAAAATAGAAGGAAGTAAACGAAGAAATTCAGGAAAGCAAACACAATACTAGCTATAGTAAATATCAAGGGGAAAGTTAAAGAGCGTTAGCTGGTAATTCAATTCCAGGAAAAACCTTTATGGATAATACCTATATTATTAAATCCTTTTATACTACGTTAAAAAAAATTAAACTTTAAAAATTATCAATATTTTAATGTTTTGAAGCTAACCACATTTAAAAACCTGCATTCGGCAAGCAATGCCAATATCCATCTTCTTTTACCAGTTTAACCTTTTGCACTAAAGTATTACTGTTAACACTTCTGTTTTCTGCTACTATACATGCTAAAGCTTCATCACCATAAATAAGATAATCTTTACTCGCATAATACGCATAATTTTCAGTTTGTGTGATCTGTTTCAAAAATTCTTTCCTGTCATCGAATAATCCCGCATTACTCGTAAACAAAATATCTAACATATCATAATCTTTATTTTTTCCCGCATATATCTGCAAGTTTAAAATTTCAGCAGGTGTAAGTTGAGGTAAAAATTCTACTCTCCTATACTGTAATTTATTTTTTACAGGTGGCAAAACTTTTTCTCCATCCATTTCCAGCACAGCTCCCAAAGTAAGCAAAGGGATAAAAGCAATACCTCCCATTTTCCTATCATACCAAACAACAAAACTATCATTTACCGTTACCCTTTCCACCGTATCAGGCAAAGTAAATTTTCGCTTTAAAGCAGTAGAATAAAAGAAATTTTTTCCTGTATAGTTTTGTTGCCAGGCAACAATTCCATGGCTTATGGAAGGAGCATAATACTCCAGATAAGATCCTTTTTTAGAACTTATAATACTAATTAAACTATCATTTTTCAGGTCATATAAAACAATATTTTTATTTTCTGGATATTCAGTACTATAGGTATTAGCCACTAAATAGTTTCCCCATATGTCAGGAGTAATCGCATTATCACCGAAATCTATCTTACGGCTGCTTTTCTCAGAAATAGAATAAAGCCAAACTTCTCCCTTCATTTGAGAATTCCACTGTCCCTTATGCCAGGTTATATAATCACCATATATTTTAGGAGCTCCATAATACTCATCTTTCCCTTCTAATTCTGCTATAACTGTTTTTTCATCATCATCTAAAAAACACAAAAAAATAGAGGTTTTTATGGTTTTTCCATTATCTATAGTAACATCGTAAACCAATTTATCTTCATAAATTTCTACATGCGGAAAATCTGGCCCTGTTTTTTCAGTATAATACCCCTGGGCCAAACAGACTTTTTTTCCCGTTTTGCGTTCCAGTTTCCATAATCGCCAGTCAGTATTATTATTTTCTACCCATATCATCCATTTTTCATTGATCGCCGCATTAAAAGGATAAAACTGCGAAGAAACATCAGCTACCTTTACGGCATCTTTTAAAAAAGGGTTTATAAGATAAATACTGTTCCAATAATTATTTTCTCCGTTTTTTATAAGGCCAATCATTTCTCCTTCCTTATCGGCTGCCAGTATTTCAAAAAGTTGAGGAGAATAATAGTAGGAAAGTAAGATCCCACATTCATTATCCTCCCAGTCCATTTTTTTTACATCTATTTGAACTTTATCTGGCCCCTCGCGTTTTTTCACATTCTCAGTTGTCACTAAACATCCGCTAATTAATAAAAAACAGCATAAAAATAAAATATGGTTTAATAAAGTTTTTTTTAGTTTCATCAATCAACAACTCCCTATAATACTATTGGCGAAATCCTAAATAAACTATTTCTTATAAAAAACTTGGCATTCAAAATTTGTAATAATGCTCCCAAAATAAGGCAGAATATAATTTTCCTCATCTATTCTTAAATTGGAAAAATCTTTAATATATTAAGCCTAACCCCTGCATAAGACTAGATAATCTACTAGCACTTATATAATGAGGTCCATAAGCCGCACTTTTATATCGGTTAGGGTCAACGTAATGGCATTGTTTAAAAGTAGCATCTGTATCACTCCATTGATATCCATCACCAGTAACATAGTGGTAAATTTCCCCACTCGTGTAACCAATCAAATAACCTCTTTGACTATTCATATGACAATCATAAATTAAAGGCCATCCTGCATTTACATTGTTAACAGTACGATTGTACACATCATTTTCACTTGGCGACCATTGAACTCTCCATGATACCCCTCTATTTGTCCAACTATTCAATGTTAGAATCCAATTACCTACAAAAGATGTCCCCTGAGTTGTAGTTCCCAAATCACTTGCCAAATTAGTTTGGCTTAAGTTCTTTCCATTATTAGGATTATAGTTTATTCCCTTAAATTTTAATAATTGGTAAGCAGAAGCTGGTCCGCAATAATATGTAGTTTCTTGTCCATATGTTTGTACTCCTAGAACATTCGAATATATCATTTTAGTTCCTATTAACTCCTTTTGTGGTAAAAAAACGTTAATCCCTATAATAAGATCTGAAGTTTTATCAAATTCTTTTAATAAAAAAGGATAATATTCTTTTAATAAATCTCCATCGTTTTTTAAGCTTCTTTCGAAAATTATCACCAAATCATCTAATCTCTTCTCGCGATTTTGTTGAACTTTAAATTCCTCCTCTGTTAAATTCGGCTTAGTTATTAATTGAAAATCTCTTTCTTTTAAACCAGCATTATCTGCAGCAACAGGATTAATCAACAAAAAAATAATAGCAATCAAAGATAAAAACATCATGAAGATTTTAGGTATTTTTATCATAAAACTATTCTCCTCTCCTAAATATCCTGATTTAATTCTTATTTCAATATAAATAAAGTTTTTTCATTATCACCCCCATTATTTTTTCAATGTAAAAAAGTCATATATTATAATTTAAACAAATTATTACAATTATATAAAATATTATGAAACCTTCTATTCTTCCAAAATATATACCTTCTTCTTTTTTTCTTCACTTTTTGGTTTTTTTTGTATTATTCAATTTAATATTTCCGCATATTTTTTCTTCCTGCTGCGGATAATATAGGAAGCAAAAGGAGGTTATAGCTTATGAATGAACTTTTAAGGTTTTTGAACCTGCGGGTAGACCTGGCCGTAGAAGCCAGAGACCTTATACGGGGAGCTACCGGACAGGAAGTGCCGGGAGTAGAAGAAACAGTAGAACAGATGGAATATATTAAAATTAATACTATAAACATATTAAACGAAATCGGTGCTCAGCAGATGGGACGTCCTATCGGTACTTATGTAACTATCCAGTCTCCTCCTCTTAAAATTAATGATCCTTATGTGAAAGATGAAATAATCACCGCTATGGAAAAAAAGCTGCCCCTGCTTTTCCAAAATATGCTTAAACCAGGAGATACTGTCCTTCTAGTTGGACTTGGCAACTGGAGGGCTACAGCTGATGCTCTAGGCCCTAAATTTATCGAGTACAGCCCTATAACCAGGCATTACCATCAGGAAGCTCCCCAGGCTCTGGTAGAAGGAATGCGCCCGGTATGCGGCATAGCTCCGGGAGTTTTAGGAATAACCGGCATTGAAACCTTTGAAATTATAAAAGGAGTGGTAGACCGCATTAAGCCTGCCCTGGTAATAGCTGTAGATGCTCTGGCGGCGCAAAATGTGGAACGCATAGGTACCACCATCCAGATGTCCAATACCGGTATACAACCGGGAGCCGGGATAGGTAATATGAGGCACTCTCTAACCTATGAAGGATTAGGCGTGCCTGTTATTGCCATCGGCTGTCCTACCATAGTAAATGCCGGCATTATAGCTGACCAGGCTATAAGAAAGTTTTGTCTGCACAGCGGAGCTATGTATAATGAAACCCGGGCAGTTGACGCCATCAAAGAGGTGCTCTCCTTTTTCGGCGGAGGTCTGGGGGTTACCCCTACGGAAATCGATGAGATAATTGAAAATGCTTCCCGTATCCTGGCTATGGGTGTAGCCAAATCGTTATTCCCCGGCATCTCCGAAGAACAGCTGGAGCTTTACGCCACTTAATGTACAGCTGTTAAAATGGAAAGCGGGCGCATAAGAGGATTATACGCCCGCTTCTCTCACCTATAATCAGGATTAGTGCTATTATTTCATACCACTCTGCTGATTTTGCTGCTTAATAGTAGTCAGGTCCTGAGTCATGCTGAGGGAAGTGCCAGCTCCGCCAGCAGCTCTCTGCTGATAATCATAGATCATCTTCTTAACCATCTGTCCGCCTATACTTCCAGCCTGGCGGGCAGTAAGGTCCCCATTGTAGCCAGGTTTCAGGCTAACCCCTACTTCCTGAGCAGCTTCATACTTGAACTGCTCCATAGCAGCCTTAGCCTGCGGTACCAGTATATTGTTTCTTGCCATCCTGTTCACCTCCTTTGCTTTGGTAGTCTTATTGTTTCACAGGGCTGTTTTTTATATGCTAGAAGTATTTTCATGTCTTTTTAACATTTTCCCCTCTTTCCTTCGACCTTCTAGAAAGGAAAAGCCCCATTTCCTGAGCTACTTCAAACTTTACCTTTTCGATATCTTTGCTCTTTTCTCTATCATCCTTCATCCTGTCACCTCCATATAATTTTTTTAATTTTGCCAATAAAAAAAGCTAAAACAGGTCAAGATTTTGCCACCTGTTTTAGCTTGCAAACAATTTTAAAAACTTATACCGGTTAATTATGAATTACATCTTCTTCCTTTTTAAATTTTTTATTTATATAAAATAATAATTTATCATCAACTTCGGTAAGTCTAGCCAGCTCACGCGCACTTTCAATCAGCTTTCCATCCCTGATAAGGTCAGCTACCTTCAGCTGGTCAAGCCCGTGCTGCCTTACCCCCCAGAAATCCCCCGGGCCTCTAAGGAGCAGATCTTCAGCGGCCAGCTTAAAGCCGTCATTGGTATTCTCCATCGCTTTTAAACGACGCAAAGCTTCCTCGGTTTTAGGCTCTCCCAGGAGGAAACAGTAAGCCTGCTCACTTCCCCGTCCCACCCTTCCTCGTAGCTGATGCAGCTGGGAAAGTCCGAACCTTTCCGCCTGCTCTATAACCATTACCGAAGCATTGGGTACATCTACCCCTACCTCTACTACGGTGGTGGAAACCAGAATATCTAAAAGGCCGGCCTTAAAATTTTCCATAATATATTCCTTTTCTTTGGGCTTCATGCGTCCATGCAAAAGTCCTACCCTGTAACCTGTAAAAACCTTATTTTTCAACTCTTCATAAAGGCCTACGGCTGCCTGTAAATCCTGTTTTTCCGACTCTTCAACCAGAGGGCATATAAAATAAGCCTGTCTGCCTTTTTCCAGCTCTTCCTTTATAAAATCGTAAACCCTGGACCGGAAAGTTTCTTTGACATAAATAGTTTTCACCGGCTTGCGTCCGGGAGGAAGTTCATCTATAACCGAGAGTTCCAGATCACCATAAATCGTCAAAGCCAGAGTTCGCGGTATGGGCGTTGCAGTCATAACCAGGATGTCGGGAAAATTACCTTTCTGGCTTAAAAGCGCTCTTTGCTTGACCCCAAAGCGATGCTGCTCATCTATTATTACTAATCCCAGCTGGTCAAAAAACACATCTTCCTGAATTAAAGCATGGGTACCTACCAGTATATCTATTTCTCCCCTGCTTAACGCATCGAGCAGCATCCTTCTCTGGCTGCTCCCGGTGCTTCCCGTAAGCAGAGCTATTACTGTATCAGTATGGGTGAAAAATTTTAAAATCGATTTATAATGCTGTTCGGCTAAAATTTCGGTAGGAGCCATAATAGCAGCCTGATACCCGCTGGCTACCGCTTTGGCCATAGCCAGAGCAGCAACTACCGTCTTGCCTGCCCCAACATCTCCCTGCACCAGACGGTTCATTTGTCTGGCACTTTCCATATCCTTAAATATTTCTTCTATAACCCTCTTCTGCGCTCCGGTTAGGGCAAAAGGAATATTTTGATAAACCCTGGCTACCAGGTCATTTTTTTCCTTATGTATAACAAAACCGCTTTTTAAAGCCGGCTTCCTTTCCTGTTTTATTCCTGCCTGAAAAAGAAAAAGCTCCTCAAAAGCCAGCCTCTTTCTGGCTTTTTTATATTCTTCCCGGCCGGCAGGAAAATGTATGTTGAAAAAAGCCTCCTTAATGTCTGCTAAATCATATTTTTCTCTTATATCCGGAGCAAATATTTCTGGATAATAGGGCAAAAACTCCTGCAATACGTTAAACATGACCTGGCGCATTATTTTCTGATTCAAGCCATCAGTCAGGTTGTAAACCGGAACTACTTTAAAAGCTATTTCCTCTTCACCCACCACTTCATATTCACTCACATGGATCTCCAATCCGCCATAAGCGCTTTTTACTTTACCTATTACTATCAGTTCCTGGCCCTTTTTTAAAACCTTTTCCATATAAGGCTGATTAAACCATACAGCCTGAATAAAGCCGGAACTATCCTTAAGCCAGGCTTTGACTATACTCATCCCCCGGCCGGTTTTAAGGTTCTGTACTGACTCCACCCTGCCTCTTACCATATTTTTCTCGCCTATTTTCACATCGTTTATGGCTGCTATATTTTCATGATTAACATAAGCCCGGGGAATATTCCATAATAGGTCAAAAACCGTATTTATGCCTAGCCGGTTGAAAAGCTTGCTTCTTTTCGGTCCTACTCCCTTTACATACTGGATTTCCCGGAACAAAGCTTCCATCTTCTCGAACACCTGCCGCCCAAAATTTTAAGGAGTATTCTACCGCTAGAGAATACTCCTCCTTAAGTGAAAAACTATTCCACCGCCACCAGAAAACTGTAATGAGGCTGTCCTCCATAATGAACTTCCACATCACAATCCGGATAAAGCTCCATCAATTCTTCTTCAATCTCCTGAGCCTCTTCTTCGGTTATCTTACCGCCATAAAATACGGTAATAAGCTCACTATCCTCCTCCATCAGGCGGGCTATAAGCTCCTTTAAAGCTGTACGGTCATCAGGAGCAGTTAAAACAACCTTCCCTTCTTCCAGGCCGATTATATCTCCTTCTTTTATCTTCAGGCCATTTATAGCGGAATCTTTGACCGCATAAGTTATTTCTCCCCATTTTACTCCTGCCATCTCTTCGCTCATAGCCTGAGCTATCTCTTTTATGTCCCCTTCCGGGTCATAGGCAATAAGTGCCGTTACCGCCTGCATAACCGAACGGGTAGGAACTACCTCTACTTCCTTGGCACATAATTCAGCTGCCTGTTCAGCGGCCAAAATAATATTGCTGTTGTTGGGAAGTACAATTACCTTTTCCGCATCTACTTCCCGGCAGGCATTAAGTATATCTTCGGTACTTGGGTTCATAGTCTGCCCGCCTTCTACGACCTTATCTACTCCCAGGCTTTCCAGTATTTTTTTAATTCCATCCCCTACCCCTACGGCCACCAGGCCCAGTTTTTTGCTGTATCTTTTCTCTTCTTCGCCTCCATTCTCCGCCATCTCTTCCCAGTTCTGCAAGTGTTCATGGGCTTCTTCCAGCATATTGTTTATCTTTATATCACTCAAATCTCCCCATTGCAGACAGGTTTCCAAAACCTTGCCGGGGTGGTTGGAATGGATATGCACTTTGACCAATCCTTCATCCCCTACTACCAGCATAGAATCACCCAGAGGGGCTAGATGGTCCTTGATATCATCAACATCCAGATTTTCACCTTTTATAAGCAGTTCGGTACAGTACTGAAATTCCAGAACTATCTCTTTTTCTCCCTTTTTAGCGGCTTTAGTCTTTATTTCCCGATAGCTTTCCAGCTCTATCTCTCTTTCTCCCGCCAAGCCTTCTACCAGACCTTCCAGAAAATAAAGAAGGCCCTGCCCGCCGGCATCAACTACCCCTGCTTCCTTTAAAACCGGAAGCATGCGCGGAGTCCTCTCCAGGGTAGCATAGCCTTTCTCGATGGCAGTTAAAAGACAGGCAATTATATCCCGGTTTTTTGCCGCTTCTTCTTCACAGGCTTTAGCCGTCTCCCTTATTACCGTAAGGATAGTTCCCTCCACCGGCTTCATAACTGCCTTATAAGCAGTTTCCGTGCCTGCCTTTAGAGCCTGGGCAATATCCATAGCACCGGCTGTTTTCTTGCCTTCCAGAACCTTAGCCATTCCTCTGAACACCTGGGACATTATTACCCCTGAATTTCCGCGGGCTCCCATAAGAGAACCCATTGAAAGGGCTTTCGCCACCTTGCCGATAGCTTCTTCTTTATTTTTTTCTCCTTCTTTCACTGCCGACAACAAGGTAAGATACATATTGGTACCGGTATCCCCATCCGGGACCGGAAAAACATTAAGCAGATCAACCTTATCGCGGTTATGTTCCAGCTTGATACAACCTGCTTTTACGCCTTTTATCCAATCAATCCCGTTTATCTGTTCTATTGCCAATGCCAGTTTCCTCCCCTAGTTTTCTTTCATTACTTTTACTCCTTTAACATTTACCTCTACTCTAGCTACCGGTAATCCAGCTTCATTTTCCAGAACATAAGTTACCTTTTGTATTACATTATGAGCTACTTCATGAATTTTTACCCCATAACCTACTATAACATTAAGCTCCACAATCAGCCCTTCTTCAGAATCCCTGACTTCTACACCCTTGCGAATAGATTCTATGCCTAAAATACTGCTGATCCCGGATTGAATATTTTGCGGAGCCATGCCTACCAGGCCGTAACAATTTACAGCCGCTAAACCAGCAATAGTTTCGACTACTTCTTTGGCTACCAGTATATTCCCTAATTCATTCGTTTTTACTTTATACATTTCTATCCCTCCTAAACTATAAGGATACTAATTTTAATTCTCCAGTGCAAATATTTATTCCTGCTTCTTGCCCTTTAGCCTCCCTTTTGCTAAAATATTTAAGTGACTGTAAAAGAGAGGGGGCAGAACTATGGCCAAATGTGAAATATGCGGCAAAGGTGTTACTTTTGGCAAACAATACAGCCACTCCCATATAAGGACTAGCCGCCAGTGGAAGCCTAATCTGCAGCGGGTAAAAATAATAGTGGACGGAACTCCTAAGCGAGCATATGTCTGCACCCGTTGTCTGCGTTCGGGCAAAGTTCAGAGAGCGGTTTAAGCTTTAAAGCCTTAGATTATCTATCTAAGGCTTTCTGCTTTTTTCCGCATATATTTCGTCCAGATCATATACATAAACTTCATTGCAAAAATTACATCTTAACTCCAGCTTACCTTCTTTCTCGTAAATATCCCGAATTTCCTCTTCGGCAAAACCGGCCAGGATACTTTTAAGTCTTTCCCGGCTGCATTTGCACCTGAAAGTTAAATCCCTGCGCTCTAAAATTTCATATTTTATGTCCCCCATAATCTCAGCCAGAATATCCTCCAGGCTCTCTTTATTTTCCATAACCCCGCTTATAGGCCCCATTTGCATCACATTTCCCTCGATTTTAGCCAGTATTTTATCATCAGCTTCCGGCATAGCCTGAAGCAGAAGTCCTCCTGCCCTTCTGATGCGCAAATCCCTGTCTACCAGAACCCCCAGAGAGACTAAAGAAGGTATCTGCTCTGATTTCATAAAATAATAAGCTAGATCTTCGGCTATTTCCCCGCTTACCAGTTCCACCCTGCCTACAAAAGGCTGTTTCAAACCTAAATCTTTTATAACCTCCAGATAGCCATTGCCTATAAGTGTTCCTACATCAAGCTTCCCCGGATACCGGGGAGGCACATCGGCTTCGGGATTTAAAGGATAAGCCCTCGCTCCACCTTCAGCATCGGCAGTAGCTATTATACTCCCTACCGGACCATCACCTGCTATTTTAAGGGTTAGACTATCCTCCTTTCCTTTTAAATCTGCTCCCATGAGAAAAGCTGCTGTAAGCAGACGGCCAGTTGCTGCGGAAGCCGTAGCCGAAGTATTATGTCTTCTTCTCATTTCCTCTACAGCTCCCGTAGTATGAGCTAAGAATATGCGTACATTTTTGCCTGCATCAGCCGCGCGCAGCAAATAATCCCTGTTCATAACCTCTTCCTCTCCTGCTATCTTTTTAGTAATTATACCTTTTATATCCTCTTTTTAAAAATAATATTTAAAAAAGAGGATTATCCTCTCCTATGTATAATTTAAAGATATAACTTATTGGGGGGGATTAAATATGCCACTTTACGAATTTGAGGGTAAAAAGCCGGTAATCGGGGAAAATTCTTTTGTTCATCCCCAGGCCACGGTTATCGGCGAAGTGATTATCGGAAAAAACTGTTATATAGCAGCAGGAACCGTACTTAGAGGAGATTACGGCAAAATAACCATCGGCGATGGTTCTAATATTCAGGACAATGCCGTTTTACATGCCGAACCAGGAACGGAAGCCGTAATTGCGGAAAATGTCCTTATAGGGCACTCGGCCATCGTACACGGGCCATGTTATGTTGGCGAATATGCCATAATAGGCATGGGAGCCATAGTAAATAATGGATGCCGTATCGAACCTGAAGCGGTGCTGGCTGCCGGAAGCCTGCTTCCACCTGGTAAAACGATACCATCCCGTAAAATAGCTATGGGAAATCCAGCCAAAGTGGTAAAAGATGTTGATGAAAATATGTTAAATTATAACAAGCTGGCGGTCAAAATCTATCAAGACCTGGCCCAGCGCTCTTTTAACGGTTTAAAACCTTTAAATGGATAATAAACTACAAAATGTTATCATCCCCTATATGGACATATAGCTGTAAAAAAGATACTATTTTATATCTTATTTTCCTCATCTCCAGGCTCGTCCCTGAAGGCCCTTTTTCAGGCTATTTGAGAGATACAAAAAGAAAAGTTAAAATAATGGAGTAAATCAGGCTTATTTATGAGCCTGATTTTTTGTTACCGAACTACTTTTAACCCTTATTTAGGGGGAGAAAGGAGAGTTTTTATGTCTAAAAAAAATCTAGCCTTAATCGTTTTTTTATCTTTTTTCATGGTTACGCTGGCTTTCGTCCTGGCCGATGATGTACAAGCATCTCAGCCTGTACTCAAATGGGGCTCAAGAGGTGAAGCTGTTAAAACCTTGCAGCAAACCCTTAATAACAAAGGCTACTGGTGCGGAACAGTTGATGGGATATTTGGGAACAGAACATACAATGCAGTTATAAAATTTCAAAAAGATGCCGGCATTAAGGTTGACGGCATAGTTGGTCCCCAGACCTGGAGCGCTTTAGGAAAAAGCTCAAATACAAATTATACCCAGCCTTCCCGGGGAACAGCCAGAACTTTAACCGTAGTGGCAACAGGTTATTGTCCCTGTTACAAGTGTAACTATCCGTTTCACGGACAACCTTCTTACCTGGGTTATCCATTAAGAAGAGGAATTGTCGCCGTTGATCCTAAGGTAATCCCCATGGGCAGCCGTCTCTACATTCCCGGCTATGGTGAAGGTATAGCTGCTGACCAGGGCGGGGCCATCAAAGGCAACCGCATCGACTTATGTTTCAGTACCCATCAGGAAGCATTAAACTGGGGAATCAAAACCGTAACTATAACCATATATCCATAAAAAATTCCGGGGGACTCCCCCCGGATTTTTTATTCCGATTCTATAACGGAAATAAAAATTTTTACCAATTCAGGGTCAAATTGACTTCCTGCATTTTTCTTTATTTCTTCTAATGCTTCTTCCCGGGTTAAAGCTTGCCGGTAAGGCCTAGCGCTCGTCATGGCATCAAAGGCATCTGCCAGGGCAAATATCCGGCATTCCAGCGGGATCTCTTCTCCTTTTAAACCCAGGGGATAACCTTTGCCATCCCATCTCTCATGATGTTTTAAAATAAGGTCGGCAATAGCTGCCAGATCAGGGGTAGAAAGAGCAATGCGGTAACCTTTTTCCGCATGCTGCTTTATTACCTCCCATTCTTCTTCGGTAAGAGGAGCATCTTTGAAAAGGATACTGTCCGGTACGGCAACCTTTCCTATATCATGAATCTCTGCCAGCAGGGAAAGATCATTCATCTGCTGGTAAGAAAGCTTCAATCTCTCTCCCATTTTGCGGCATATATCTTTAAGCCTTTCCGCATGTCCATAGTTTAAATAATCTTTTTCCGCCAGGGTAGCCATAAGGGCATGTAAAATACTGTGGCGCAAGCCGGCACGCCCCAGCATCTTGTTGCGGTACATAAAATCATCTGCCTGTTTGAATACCTGCTCTAAAGGTTCTTCCGGACTTAAAGCAGTAGCCGCTCCCAGGGAAGCCTTAATAGGCAGGGCAGGATGTTTTTCATTATAGGCATCAAAAGCCGCCTCTATCCTCTTTATTATGTTATCTGCCTCTTCTTTTCCTGTACCCGGCAGAATAACAGCAAATTCATCTCCCCCGATGCGGAAAACCAGATCAGAAGCCCGGAAAACACCCCTTAACACCTCAGCAAAGGCCTTAAGCATTTCATCTCCGATATTATGGCCCATAGTATCATTGACCAGTTTAAGCCCATCCAGATCGGCAATAATCAAAGTTATAGGATAATCCCGGCTTTTAGAAAGCCTTTTCATTTCTGATTCAAAATAAGCCCGGTTATAAAGCCCGGTAAGACCATCATGCAGGGACAGGTACTTGAGCCTTTCTTCATAGTGTTTGCGTTCAGTTACATCAAGCCCGGCTATGACGGCCCCGTTAATCCTTCCCTTTCCATCCCTTACCGGATGGGCATTTACCCTCCAGATGCTGCCATCAGCAAATTCTACTTCTTCCGCTGCCGGCACCCCGCTCTGCAAGGCTTTGGGTACCGGACAGCCGGGACATATACTATTTCTCCCTGCCCACACTTCATAACATCTAGCTCCCCACAGCTCCCCGACGCCTGCCAGCTCTCCGTCTAGAGAAGAACCAGTCTTTTTATTAGTCCATATTATATGCATATCCTGGTCTATAAGAGCCACCCGTTCGGTTAAGCTGTCCAGAATCATATTCTTTTCCGCCATCAGCCGGTTTATCTCTTCTTCTAAAATCTTGCGGGCTGTTATATCCCGCGTAAAATGCAGGGTAGCCTTTTCCCCTTCCCACTCGATAACCGCTGCATTATCTTCTACCCAGACCTCTTTTCCTTTTTTGTCTATTATCCGGAAAGCATAGACTAGTTTTCTCCGCCTGCCTTCCAGCAAATCCTGATAATCCCTGAGTAAATTTATAATATCTTCTCTATGAACAAAATACTTAAAGGGGTTTTCCACTACTTCTTCCCATCTATAACCGGCTTCTTCTATCAGCTTGCCGCGGGCAAATACCACCTTCCCCTTCTGGATAACAAATATAGCTCCCGGCGCACTAGCCAGCAGGGAATACCATTTTTGCTCATTTTTAATTATCCCCTCCTGCTGGTCCTGTATCTTTTCCAGCATCTGGCGGACAGAATTTGCCAGAGCACTTATCTCATCATCTTCGCTAAAGTCAGGGATTTCTATCTCCTCCCGGAAATCAGCCACATCCATATCTACTTTTCTTACTGCCCGGGTAAGTTTGTTTATGCGATCTACTATTTTTCTATTCAGCCAGTTCCATAAGAGATAAAAAGCCAGAACCATTATCCCCAGAAGTAAAAAACCATAGACATAGGCTACCGATATTAAAACCCCTGGCAGCCATCTGGCATAACTTATCTCCAGCAGCAACCCGTCTCTGCCGTTTATATCTCTTAAAACCAGATAGGAAACAGCCCTGGTTTTGCTAAAACTCTTAATGTAATACGGATTCCCCTCAGGCAAAAACCCGGAGTCCTTTAGCCCTGAGAGATCCGCGCTGTTAAGAGGAAGGAGCTTTAGATTTACCCCTGACCTTGCGGCCAGGTTTTGTAATTCCTCTTCTGTAAGCAAACGGCCAAATATAAGGTTTCCTGCAGCTGGCCCTTTTCCATCACTCTTTAAAACCGGTCGGGCAGCAAACAAAACAGGGCCCTCGGCAGTCATAAGCAATCCTTTTTGCCCTCCGGGAGTAGAAGATACATCCCGCAGGATTTCCTCAGGTATTGAAATATCTTCTTTTTTTATAAAGTCATATCCCCGGGCATAAACTTTTTTCCCGTCTTTATCCAGAAAAATAATATAATTTAGACGGGCATTTTCAAAAGTGCCGTCAAGCAAGTTTTTTTCCACATAATCCGCATTCTTCTCCTGTACAAAGCGATAGCTTTCATCCCATTCAGCTTCGTCATTTACCATTTTGTCCAGCACCTTTATCTCATTTTGCCAGATATAATAAACCCTTTTTATATTTTCCTGCACCAGCTCCTTTTCTACCTTATGGCTGATATTCCTCATGTATATCACAAAAACCGCTATAAAAACCAGCAGAGCCGTTATCAAAATTAAACTAAATCCCTTTAAAATCTGTTTTTGCACCGACATTATGATACCTCTCCCCGTAAACGCATAAAAACATCTCGTACACAAATTTAACTGCCGGATAATTTTTTATTATACGCATATTATTATAATAGATAAACAATATTTAATATATATTATTTCTTACTGAAATTTAGACATCAGAGTATACCGTATACATGTTTTTCGACAACCAGCCTGAGCATATTTTATCAGATACTGCTGACAATATCTTGTCACAAAACAAAACCTTCTTCTCTCCTCAGGAGGAGAAGAAGGCCATAGTTATCCTTGTTTAAAATAATCTTCTTTATTTTAATTTTTCCCTGAGTTTTTTCTCCACGGCCGGTGGCACCATAGTGCTTACATCCCCACCTAAAAGAGCAGCTTCTTTTACCCCGCTAGAGCTTATAAATATATATTCCGGCCTGGACATCACAAATATGGTATCTACATCAGGCAGCAGGTTTTTGTTCATAAAAGCCATAGTCGCTTCATATTCGAAATCTGAAACCGTCCTTAAACCTCTTATTATGGCACAGGCATTCTTCTTCCGGATATAATCTACCAGAAGTCCTGTAAAAGCCTCTACCTGTACATTGGGCAGATGAGAGGTGCTCTCCTTTATCATTTCTACCCTTTCTTCCAGGGTAAACAGGGCTTTCTTGTGGACATTATGCACCACTGCAATTATAATCTGGTCAAAAAGCCGGCTTGTCTTTTCCAAAATATCTATATGCCCTCTGGTTACAGGATCAAAGCTGCCCGGATATACTGCTAATTTCAAACTATTTACCCCCTTAAGCCTTAAAAAACATATAGTTAAATTATTTCTCCCCTTTTTCGTTTTTTCCTGCTTTACGAACATTTGTCATAATAGCAAGTTATGCTTTTAGCCTAAAAATAGCTTGACCGCATTTCCTGTCCATAATGTAAGGGGGTAAGGATAAATGCCTAAAAATACAGTTAAGAGCAAGCAGATCCAGAGAGCCAGCCGGGCAGAAGGCTCGATAGCCGGAAATGTTTCTTTAGGACTTTTTCCTATATACATGACTTTTACTACATTGAGATAGTAGTAAACTGATATCATACTCATCAAAAGCCCTATAAAAGCAAGCCAGACATATCCGGCTTCTACGGCACCGGAAAACAGGTAGAATTTACCTACAAAGCCGGCCAGGGGAGGAATTCCAGCCAAAGAAAGCAGGCATACGGTCATTACTGCAGCCAGAAAAGGCGACCTTTTTCCCAGTTCTCCAAAATCCTTTATTTCATTGCTTCCGGTATCATTTTCTACCTGAACAGCTACGGCAAAAGCTCCCAAATTGGCAAAAACATAGACCATACTGTAAAAAAGGATTCCTTTAAGCCCGTATTCATTGGCTGCTACCAGCCCTACTGCCAGATAACCGGCCTGGGCTATGCTGGAATAGGCTAAAAGCCGTTTTATATTGCTCTGCACCAGGGCTACCAGGTTTCCTATTATCATGGTAAGAGCCGCCAAAAGAGCTAAAATAAGCTGCCAGTCAAAAAATCCTAGCTGGAAGCTGGATATAAATACCCTTACCATCGCTGCCAGCCCCGCCGCCTTGGAGGCAACAGCCAGAAAAGCAGTTACATTTATAGGAGCCCCTTCATAGATATCCGGAGTCCACATGTGAAAAGGAATAAGGGCAATCTTAAAGCCAAAACCGGCTAAAATAAGGATAACTGCACTTATCAACGCAGGTTCCAGGGTTAAACGGCTCCCTATTTCACTCAAAACCGTAGTTCCGGTTAAAGCATAAACCAGGCTTATGCCAAAAAGAAGGATGCCGGAAGAAAGAGCACCTAAAATCAGATATTTTAATCCTGCCTCCTTTGAAGTTTCCCGGTTTAAGACATAAGCAACCAGAATGTAAAAGCTTATGGTCATCAGCTCCAGGGCAATATATAAAGTCAGAAGATCTCCTGCTCCTGCCATTATCATCATGCCCAGCACCGCAAAAAGCATAAATCCGTAAAATTCAGAAATGCGTCCGCTAAAATTTTTAACATAATTTGCCGAACTTAAGATAACCAGGATGGCCCCGGTTAGAAAAAGGATCTTAAAAAAACCGGCATAAGCATCAATTATATATATGCCATTGAATAATACCTCTTTATCTACTCCTATCTTTACTGCTAAAAATAAAACTGCTACAAGTCCAGCTACCGTCAGGGTCTGTACGGTTTTTTCCCCTTTGCCGGGAAGGATTACGGCCAGAAGAATGACCAGAACCCCCAGAGAAGCTGTTATTATCTCGGGAAGTAAAAGGCTTAGCATCTTTAAATCCCCCCTATCGTCAGCAGTTTAGCCTGGGCTAAAAGTTCCAGGGTGCCCTGATTTATAATATCCATAAGCCCGAAGGGTAAAATTCCGCCCAGAATGATAGCTGTTCCCAGAACTACCAGGGGAACCATCTCTACCCCTTTAAGGTCTGTAAGGCCATCCCATTTTTCCTGCCGGGGGCCAAAAAGCATAGTTCCCAGAGCTCTTAATATATAGAGGGCAGTAAATATAACCCCGGAAACAGCCAGAACGGTAATCACCTTATACTGGCTGAAAGCTCCGACAAATATAGTAAATTCGCCAATAAAATTTACCATGCCGGGAAGCCCTAAAGAAGCAAGCCCGGCTATCATAAAACCGGTGGCCAGGCGCGGCATCTGATGGGCCAGGCCCCCAAAATCATCAATATTGCGGGTATGGCTCTTTTCATAGAGGTTGCCGATCAGGGCAAAAAAGAGTGCCGCCATCACCCCGTGTCCAAACATCATCATAACCGCTCCGTTGATGCTTATAAGGTTTAAAGCCGCAATACCTATTAAAACATACCCCATATGGCTTACACTGGAATATCCCACAATGTATTTCAAATCCTTCTGGCTTATACAAATAAAGGCAGCATACAGCACATTGCCAATCGCCAGAATAGCTATAACCGGGGCAATTACCTGAGCCCCCGCCGGCAGGAGGTAAAGCCCGATCCTTATCAATCCATAGCCGCCTATTTTTTTCAGCACCCCGGCATGAATCATACTTACTGCCGTGGGAGCCCCGGCATAGCCGTCCGGAGACCAGGAATAAAAAGGGAACATGGAAAGCAGGGTGCCAAAGCCGATAGTCATAAGAGCAAAGACAAATATCTGGAAGCCCACATCATAATCCAGAGTAGCCAGATACATAAGGTCGGTGGAAGGTTTTCCCGTTAACAAATAAGATTTTACATAGAGGGATATAATCCCTAAAAGCAGAAACGCACTCCCGATCAAAAGATAGATGGTAAGCTTCATGCCTGCATATTCTTTGGTAACCCGCTTGCTGCTTCCCCACATTATAACCAGTATATATATGGGAATTACGACTACTTCATAGAAAAGGAAGAAAATAAAAAGGTCAGTAGTGATAAAGGTTCCCATTACCCCGCTGATAAGCAAAAGAAGCAGGGAGAAAAACTCTTTGGCCTGTTCATTTACCCGAAAGGAGGCAAAAACAGCGCTAAAGCCGATAAGGGTAGTAAGAAGAAGCATGGTAATACTTATGCCATCTACCCCCAGGGCATAGCTCACCCCCAGATCAGGTGTCCAGTTTATCCTTTCCACAAACTGCATTCCGCCTGCCTTCCGGTCATAAGTTATGAATATAAACAGGGATAACAGCAAACTGGGCAGGGTGGCCGCAGCTGCCGTATATTTTATCTCTTTTACCCTTTCCCGGGGCAGGACCATGATAAGAATTGCACCTATAATCGGAAATAATAATGTAAGTGTCAGCACAGGTATCTTGGCCATCTTTCTCCCCCTCTACCGCATTATTCCTAATCCTGCCAGCAACACAGCAGCAGACAGGATTATAATTCCGCCCAGCATATAATAGGCATAAGTCTGTACCTGTCCATCTTCCGTGTAACGCAAGGCTTTGCCCAAAGCACCAGTTATTTCTGCTGACAGGTCAACCAGACGGTTTATGATATTAATATCTATCCAGAACATAAGCCGCGCAGTTCCATCTACAAATATCTTTATAAACCACAGGTAGATTTCATCTATATAAAATTTGTTATATACCAGGGTGTAAACCCCGGAGAGCCTTTCTTTTACCCTGGCCGTAGAAACCATTTTTCTTGCATAAACCAGATAGGCAGCAATTATCCCTAAAACTCCAATTAATGCCGAAGTAACAGCCACCACCATTTCCGGTTCATGATGTGTTTCTCCTGCATAATGTACAAAATGTCCAAAGGGGTTACCGGTAAAAGGTGCTCCGATAAACCCGGCTACCACCGACATTAAAGCAAGTATTATAAGAGGGATGGTCATAACCAGGGGCGACTCTTTTACCTCAGCATGATGATGTCCCCTGGCATGGCTTTCCCCAAAAAAGGCAGTAAATATAAGCCGGAACATGTAAAACGCAGTTAAAAAGGCTACCAGAAGCCCAAGGACATAAAATCCGGTATAGCCTCCGGCATAAGCGCTGAGGAGTATTTCATCCTTGCTCCAGAAGCCGGCTAAAGGCGGAATACCGGCCAGAGCCAGAGCCCCGATAACAAAAGTCCAGGTCGTAACCGGCATCTTCCGGGAAAGCCCTCCCATATTTCTTATATCCTGCTCATGATGCAGGGCATAAATTACACTTCCTGCCCCTAAAAACAGGAGGGCCTTAAAGAAAGCATGGGTAGTCAGGTGGAACATCCCGGCGGTCATAGCCCCCAGCCCCATAGCCATAACCATATAACCCAGCTGGCTTAAAGTAGAATAGGCTAATATGCGTTTTATGTCATACTGGGTAACGGCTATAAGGGCGGCAAAAAGGGCAGTAAACCCTCCTATAAAAGCTATAACCTGCATAGCTTCCGGAGTAGCACTGAAGATGAAGAAAGCCCGTGCAATCAGATATACCCCGGCAGCAACCATAGTTGCCGCATGGATAAGGGCACTTACCGGAGTAGGCCCTTCCATGGCATCAGGAAGCCATACATGCAAGGGGAACTGGGCTGATTTTCCCACCGGTCCTGCTAACAGAAGAAGGGTTACCGTTACAAGGAGAGCGGTATTTGTATAATCTGCCACCTGGGGAGATAATTCTCCGAAATTCAGGGTGCCGAAAATTATCTGCACAAATAAAATGCCTAAAAGAAAGCCGAAATCCCCTACCCGGTTAGTGATAAAAGCTTTTTTAGCCGCTTCCCGGGCTGAGTTTTTGCCAAACCAGAAGCCAATCAGGAGATAGGAAGCCAAACCTACCAACTCCCAGAATACAAACATCTGGCCAAAGTTATTAGCTGCTACCAGGCCTAACATGGCAGCGGCAAACAGGGACTGATAAGCATAATAGCTGGCAAATCCCGGATCACCTTCCATATATCCCAGAGAATAAACCTGTACCAGAAAAGCTACCAGAGTTACGATAAAAAGCATAACTACCGTAAGTCCATCAACTAAAAGACCCATCTCTACCGTAAGCCCCGGCATCTTAAGCCAGGGAAAACTTATTTCATAATGGAGGGGTTGTCCCCCTTTTAGCATTCCTATTAATGTAACAACAGACAAGGCTAACCCGGTGGCTATGCTTATTATTGAAATAGCGGCAGAAATCCCGGGCCACTTGTGCAAAAATAATCCAATCAAGGCAAATACCAGTAAAGGCATAAGCGGAATAAGCCAGATATGCTGCAAAGTCCACTCAAACATTAATCTCCCCCCTTACCACTTCAGGATATTATAATCATCCAGATTAACACTCTTCTTTTGCCTTACGGCGGCAATAACCAGGGCCAAGCCTACTGCTACTTCAGCAGCAGCCACCACAATTATAAAAATACTAAAAAGCTGCCCCATTATCCCATCTCCGGCTATAAAACGGTTAGCTGCCACGAAATTTATGTTAACCGAGTTTAAAATAAGCTCAATTGACATAAGAACTGCCACCGCATTTCTTTTGGCTAAAACCCCATAAATTCCTATACTAAAAAGAATCGTACTCAAAATAAGGTAATGGGTAATCCCTATACTCATCTCTTTTCCTCCCCCCGGGCTAAAATAACGGCTCCGATTACTGCTGCCAACAAGAGAATAGCTGCTGCTTCAAAGGCAATTACATAATCACCCATGAGCATATAGGCAATCTTGCCTATACTATCTACAATTTCAGCCCCCTCTGTTAAATCCCAGGAAGTGCTGTAAATGGAAAGCGCGAGCAAAAAGGCAAATAAGCCTGAAAATAGAGCCGCCAGATATTTGCCTTTTTTATGGGAAGGATTGCTTTCACTCACATCCCGGCTCAAAAGAAGCATTACCGCAAAAATCATAAGGACTGATATAGCTCCCGCATAAGCTAAAATCTGGATAAGTCCGATAAAATCTGCACCCAAATAAAAGTAGATGCCGGCTACACCAATAAACGTCAGTACCAGGCATAATGCACTATGCACTATATTAGGCAGAGCTACTACTCCTAAAGCAGCAATTATCGTAAATGCTGCCAAAGCATAAAATACCAAATCAGATAACTGCATCTTTATCCCTCCTGCTCCTTTTTCTGCCCTTTGATTAAAAAGGCTTTAGCTACCTTGGCCGCTTTTTCCTTATCACTTACCATAAGCTCTGCCAGTTTTTTAATTTTACTTTCATCATCCCCCAGGATTTCCGAAAGTTTCAGGGCTTCTTCCTCGCTTTCTACTACTTTGCTTAAAGCCCGGGCCGGGTTTTTCTTTATGGCTGCTATCATGGCATTTACCCCTTTTAAAAGCTTATCTTCCGCTTCTTTTTCCGCTGATTTTTTTTCTCCTTCTTCTAAAGCCAGAAGTTCCAAACCGGTTAAGTCCGGCTCATAAACTGTTTTTATATCTTCCCGCTTAAAGGCTGCCCATTCAAAGTCATGGCTGAAATAAAGTCCATTGGTAGGACATGCTTCTACACAGAGATTGCAAAACATGCAATATTGATGATCTATGGTATAGCTGGTAAGGACTTTTTTCTTACTCTCCTTAAGCCTTGCCTCTGTAAAGCTTAAAACATTATTAGGACAGCTTTTAACACACATGCCGCATACAATGCATTTTTCCGGATTTAACATGAGCCGTCCGCGAAAACGGGGATAAAGCTTAGGCCTTTCTTCCGGATATTGTTCAGTTATCTTTCGTTCCCAGAGGTGTTTGAAGGTTATACCTAATCCTTTTAAAATTCCACTTCCCCACATTTTAATCACCAACCTTTTTATTTAAGAAAATGGAGTACACATCCGGTAACTACGAGATTAGCCAGAGTAACCGGTATCAAAACTTTCCAGCTAAAAGCCATGAGATGATCCATGCGTATGCGTGGTAAAGTCCACTTGAGCCAGAAAAATACGAGCATTATTATATAAGCTTTTATCGGCAGCCAGAGCCAGGAAGGAAGAAAAGGCCCCTTAAAGCCGCCAAAAAACATAATCGCCGTCAGAGCCGAAACTGCAAAAAGGTTAGTATATTCCGCCAGGAAAAACAGAGCCCAGCGCATACCGCTGTATTCGGTATAGGCACCGGCGGTAAGTTCCTGTTCGGCTTCCGGCATATCAAAAGGACCCCGGTTAAGCTCTGCAGTAGCGGCAATAAAATAAGTTATAAAGGCTACGGGCTGCAAAAATACAAACCAGATTTTATCCTGGGCATTAACTATGTCTGACATATTAAGCGAACCAGCAATCATGACTACTGCCAGCAGAGAAAAAACCAGCGGGATTTCATAGCTTATCATCTGAGCTACCGAACGCATAGCCCCCAGCAGTGACCATTTATTATTGGAACCCCAGCCGGCCATCAGGAGGGCAATCGTTCCCAGGGAACCAACAGAGATAAAGTACAAAACCCCCAGATTGAGGTCTACAATAGCCATGCCATCTCCAAAAGGAAGGACTACATAAAGCATGAGTGAAATGATTATAAAAACAATCGGTGCAGTACGGAAAATGATTTTATCTGTTTGGGAAGGAATTATATCTTCTTTAGTCAGCAGTTTTATAGCATCAGCAATCGTCTGAAATACTCCCCAGGGCCCAAGACGGTTAGGCCCTAAACGCAGCTGGATAAAGCCTGATATTTTGCGTTCCAGCCAGATAAGAATGATAATATTGACAGTTACGATACCTGCTATGCAGGCAAATTTTATTATGAGGAGTATAATTTCTGCCCCTAAAGCCGACATGCCCATATTTTCCAGTCCGTTTACAATGGCCCGGGCCAGGTCAACAAAAAAAGTTTCCGCTCCTTTCATCTACCAACTCTCCTTACCCGTTTTTATGGTAAAACTAACGGTCTGCCTCCCCTAAAACTGGATCCAGGGTAGCAATATTAGCAATAAGATCCTGCAGTTTGCCTCCCCGGGATATGAGAGGCAGGACCCCCAGGTTTATAAAGGAAGGTGCCCTTACATGCAGGCGGTAAGGTTTTTCTCCCCCGTCACTTACGATGTAGAAGCCTAATTCCCCTTTGGAAGATTCAATACGGTGATAGACTTCTTTTCCTTTTTCCGGTTTTATAACCCGGGGAACCTTAGCCTTTATTTCCCCTTCCGGCATGTCTTTAAGTGCCTGTCTTATTATCCTGGCACTCTCTTCAATCTCTCTTATCCTGACTACAAACCGATCCATGTTGTCACCTTTTTGTCCTACCGGTATGTCAAAAGCAAACCGGTCGTAAATGCCGTAAGGCTCTGCCTTGCGTATATCATAAGCTACTCCGCTGGCCCTTAAGTTAGGCCCGCTTACACCATAGGCAATAGCATCTTCTGCCGATAAAATGCCGGTATTTTTAAGGCGTGCCTGCAAAATCTCATTGCCGGTTAAAAGGTTATTGTATTCATCCAGCATATAAGGGAGGTCATCTAAAAAGCTTTTAACTGCTGGATAAAACTCTTCCGGCAAATCCTCATTGAATCCCCCTATACGCATATAGCTGGATATAAGCCTTTGACCGCTGGTCATTTCAAACATATCCATAATGCGTTCCCGGTCCCGGAAACAGTAAATAAGTCCGGTAGTAGCGCCTATATCAATAGCCAGACTGCCGATAAAAAGCATATGTGATGCAATACGGGAAAGCTCAGCCATAATAACCCTTATATATTCAGCTCTTTCCGGCAAACTAATACCTAAAAGCTTTTCTACTGCCTGACAGTAGCCCATAGTAGGAAGATGGGTAGCCAGGTAATCTAAACGGGAGTTATAGGGGATAAACTGGGTATAAGTACGGGATTCAGCTATTTTTTCTACCGAACGGTGCACATAGCCTAAATGTACTTTCAAATCTACTATGTGTTCACCATCCAGAACTGTTTCCGCATGTAATCCTCCATGTGTACTGGGATGCTGCGGCCCTACATTTATCGTTATAAAATCTGTTTCCAGCACAGGCTAACCCTCCTTTCCGCTTTAAGCCGGCTTATAATCCTTGCGCAGGGGATGTCCGACAAAATCAGCAGGAAGCAGTATCCGCTCCAGATTAGGATGTCCCCTGAATACAATCCCCATCAGGTCATATACTTCCCGTTCCTGAAAATCAGCGGCCGGCCATAAACTTACTGCTGAATCCAGTTCCGGCTTATCCCGATTTATATCAACCTTTATACAAACCTTTTCGTTTTCCGGAATTTTATAGATATGATAAACTACCGTAAACTTATCTTTATAATCTACAGCCGTAAGATTGGCCAGATAATTAAACCCATACCCTGTCTTAAGCAGCTTCAGCAACGGGAGCAAACTTCCCCCATCGTTAATCCGCAAAGTTAGAAATTCATCTTCTTCTATAGTAACTGATGGGAAATTTTTCCTGATTTCCTTTAGCAAGTCTCCCATCACTTTTTTCGCCTCCTATCTTTGGCCTAAAACTTTGGCCTTTAGTTCTAAAAGGCCATGAAACAGGGCTTCCGGGCGGGGAGGACATCCCGGCACATATACATCTACGGGAAGAAAAGTATCACAACCAGGCAAAACGCTGTAGCCGTCCTTAAAAGGCCCGCCACTTATGGCACAGTTGCCCATCGCCAGAACCCATTTCGGCTCCGGCATCTGCAGATAAACCCTCTGTACTACCGGCTTCATCTTTACCGTAACCGGCCCGGCCACGATAAGAAGATCCGCCTGCCTGGGAGATGCCCGAAAAACTTCGTAGCCATAGCGGGCAATATCAAAGCGGGCTGCTCCCGAGGCCATCATCTCAATAGGACAGCAGTTACAGCCATAGGAAAGCGGCCAGAAGGAATGAGCCCTGCCCCAGTTCCATATCTTTTCCAGGGTAGTTACAATGATATTGTTTTTTTCCAGCATCCTTACATCATGGTCTAATACCATTCCAAAGCACCCTCCTTCCAGGCATACAGCAAGCCGACCAGAAGTATAATCAAAAATATTATCATCTCAATAAAGGCAAAAAGGCCTAAACAATTAAATTTAACTGCCCAGGGAAACAAAAATATAGTTTCCACCTCAAAAGCAAGAAATACCAGGGCATAGAGAAAATAGTTTACCTTAAACCTCACCCAGGTCTTCCCTTTCGTATCCACACCACATTCGTAAGGCATCATTTTTTCCCGGTTGAAATAAGAACGGGGGCGAACCAGGGCTGCCAGCCCCAGAGCTGCCAGAGGGAAACTGATGGCAAGGAGAAAAAAAAGTCCTATAGTGGCATAATCTGTAAGCATACTATTCCTCCTTTTGCGGATAATAGGAAACAAAAGAGTACACTTTTGCATTTAATAATACTACAGCCGGTTTCATTATTCTATTTTTTTATTGTTAACATAATTTAAAATAATATTAAAAAAAGATTAACCGTCCATTAACAAACAAGCCAGCCCCTGTCATCATACAGGAGCTGGCTTATTAAAGCTAAACCGCTTTTCTTTAATAATTTCCAGCCTATTTTCTTTTTTAAACCTCTGCTGATGGGCCAACCAGCACTCATGCTTTTAGCCTCATCCTGGTAAGGTTAAATTTATTTAATCATAAACCTGCCTTTTTTACAATACACAATTTCAGGATAAGTCAAAAATTATACCATCACGATTATCATTTACATCTACTTGAATATCCCTTATTTTCACTTTTACCGATAAAATTTCTCCTAAAATAGCCTCCAGTTCACTTCCCCTTTCCTTGTACAAAAGATGGCGCAGATAGGCAACCAGCTGCCCGTTCTTGCCGCTGGCCAAAATACTCTGTTCCAGCAGAGTAAGTACCTCTATCGCCTTGACTTCCAGGCTCCCACCACCTAAAAAAAC
Organism: Thermosyntropha lipolytica DSM 11003; assembly: GCF_900129805.1. GTDB lineage: Bacteria > Bacillota > Syntrophomonadia > Syntrophomonadales > Syntrophomonadaceae > Thermosyntropha > Thermosyntropha lipolytica. Next base: position 8,130 of record NZ_FQWY01000020.1, on the reverse strand, counting down.
CTGTATATCACGCGGTCCTTTGCCGGTAGCTGATTTTAAAAAATAAGCTACCGCAGATTTTATCCTCTTTTCCAGTTCCAGCCTTTTCTCCCTTTCCAGACTCCATCCTTTAACCTCGGCCTGTTTTTTAAATCTTCTTCTCCATATTTCCTGAGCAGTATTTTCTAATACCTCCAGCAATTGGTTGGGATTAAGCGGTTTTACTATATATTTTACAATCCCTACATCGACCGCCTGTAAAATAGTCGGACTATCTGACAGGGCAGAAGCGATGATAAAAGCACAGTCCATCCCGGCTTCTCGCATTTTCCGGCACATGGTAATCCCATCCATAACCGGCATACGCACATCAACCAGGGCTATATCAGGCTCATGCAGTTTAGCCAGCTTTAGCCCCTCTTCGCCATTAACAGCCGTTATCAGCCTTCCTACCCTTTTTTTGAGGAAAAAGCCCAATTCTTCCCGGGTAAATTCCTCGTCCTCAACATACAGCACTTTGCATCTGCTCAACAAACTATCCTTGTAGGTTTCCATCTTCATGCCCTCCCCAGGCCGGTACTGCCAGTTGCATACACAAACCTTCTTCGGTATTATGCCAGCTTATTCTGCCTCCCATATGCTGCTCAATTATAGTTTTAGTTATATAGAGACCTAGACCTGTTCCCTTGCTTTTTTCTTTGGTCGTAAAGTAAATCTGGAAAATCTTATCACCTATCTCTTCATCTATGCCTCCACCATTATCCTCTATTTCTAAAACTGCCATCCCTTGCTCCCTGTAAATCCGCAAAACTATTTTTTTATCCCTGCGCAGGCTGTTTTTTAAAACCTCAAAAGAATTGTTTATCACATTAAATACCGCCTGAGCATACTGGTTAGCATATCCATAAGCACACACCATTTCAAGTCGGTTCAGTTCTACTTTGATATTATGAAAGCGCAAGTTTTCCTCCATCAGGTCGAGAACAGAAGTTACTGCTTCATAAACATAAAAAACTTCTTTCCGGCTGCGTGGATTTAAAAAATCCCTGAAATCTTCAATCGTACGGGATAAGTTATTTATGAGCCTTCTTGATTTCTCCATCGAAGCTGCCATAAAGGCCGGAGTCAGTTCGCCATTTTGATAGGCATCTTCTAAATTAGTAAGCACCAGCCCCAGGTTATTAAGAGGCTGCCGCCACTGATGGGCAATATTAGCCATCATTTCCCCCATAGCAGCCAATCGGGCCTGATGGATAATAAGGGCTTCTTTTTGTCTGTTTTCTTCCAGCTGTTTATCGAAAGCAGCCTTCAGCTCAGCCATAGTGCGGCGGGCTGTCAGATAAACCGTCAAAGCAAAAAGAGATAGCACAACCATTACCAGAGTAAATATATTGACGAGTTTTTGCCTTTGCCTGGCACGTTCTTCTTTTATACTCTCATAATCAAATATAAAATCGTTAATATTTATGTTATCGTGCACAAGGTTCAGGTTGCGCAAAGTAGTATACATATGTTCCCAGCGATAAGGGTTTATATTACCTATCTGCACCACTGGATAAAGGGTAAAATCTTTTACCTTTTCGGCCTGAAAAAGATTAAACTCCAGTATCTCCTGTTTATCTTCCGCCAGGGGATAGTATTTATCCACTATATATCTGCTTACTTCTTCCGGATGATTCAAGGCATATTCCCAGCCCTTAATACTGGCACGGCGAAATTTTTCTACCAGTTCCGGATTAGTTAAAGCCAGGCTTCTGCGGGTAAAAATGGTGTCGCCATAAAAATCTATCCCGTAATCAATCGGCTTTATCCGCTTAAGTTTTACCCCTTTTTTTTCCGCATAATAGCTGATAGCTCCCAGATACCCCGGAACCACATCAAACTTTCCCATCACCAGGTCTTCAACTTGAAAATTGCCTACATGGTTGCAAAAAGGGAATACTGACGGATCAATCCCTTCCCTTATAAGCAGAGCCTGCAGTTCAATATCCAGCAAATCATCCCGCCGACGCGCAATTTTAAGCCCGGCCAGGTCAGCCGGAGAACGGTAAGGAGTATTTTCCAGCATAAAAAATTCCGTAGGGCTGCGCTGAAAAATAGAAGCTACCACCATAAAGTCTGTCTTTTCATCTTCCGCTATAAGGATATCAATAGCTCCTATGCCAAAATCTGCTCTTTTACTTGCTACCTCTTCCGGTGCATTTAAAACCTTGCCTTCAGGAGTAAAGGCAGATCTTATCTCTACATCCAGTCCTTCTTCTGCATAGTAGCCCAGAGCCTGAGCCATATAATATCCGGCAAACTGAAATTGATGCTGCCATCTAAGCTGAAGAACTACCTTTTGCGGCTCTTCTGCCTTCCCCCTAACCGGCAGCATGAATAAAAACAGAAGCAGCAAACTCATAAAAATTTTCAATTTTGACCTTTTTTTATCCTTCATTTTCATCTTCCATAAAAAGCGCCATATTTTAATTGATTTAAATTGTATTAATTTCGACATTATTGTCAATAAGTCACGAGATATTCGGCAAAACGAAAATTCTCTCTTGCACATTTCGTTCTGTCGTGCTTTAATAAAAATAAGTAATTAGATATTTTAAATGCTGGCGGGAAATCGAAAATCCTCAGGGATTAGTCGATTCCTGGCTCATAATCGTTTTGATGTAAATCTAACAAGGCTGACAAACGTTAAAGAGAACTCCAAAAAGTTCGGCTTTAACCAGGTCAGTTTTAGGGAAGCAAACTTCCCTGAAACTGGCCTGGTTTTTTTTGGTGGCTAAAAAACAAAAAGGAGGGGATATAAGAAAATTTAATCTGGCCAAAACTTCTATCCCACAATAAATTAAAATTTTAAGGAGGTTTTTTATGGCTGATGTAAAAACCATGCGCGATCAAGAACTCATTTATCAGCTAGACGGTAAACCCTCATTAGGAGTAGCTATTCCGCTTGGTATGCAGCATGTACTGGCTATGTTTATTGGTAATATTGCTCCTATAATAATCATCACTAATCTTTTAGGCATTCCTCAGGAACAAAAGGTTATCATGCTGCAATGTGCTATGATTTTTGCCGGTCTCGTTACTCTGGTGCAGATCTATCCCATAGGCCCAGTAGGAGCACGTCTTCCCATAGTTGTCGGTACCAGTTTTGCTTTTGTCCCTTCGGCTATCGCTGTTGGTAAAGCCTATGGTATAGCTGCCATACTGTGTGCATCATTCATTGGAAGTTTTGCTGCCCTTCTGCTCGGAATATTTATAAAAAACCTGCGTCGTTTCTTCCCTCCTCTGGTTACCGGTACGGTTCTTATCGCCATTGGGCTTTCGCTTATGCCGGTCGGGGTAAACTATTTTGCCGGCGGAGTAGGCAAACCTGATTACGGTTCTCCGGAAAATCTGCTCCTGGGATTCATCGTCCTTATCACCGTAATTCTCTTACAGCGCTTTGCTAAAGGCATTTTAAACGTTGCCGCCATACTCATCGCCCTGGTTTTAGGTTATCTCATAGCTATTCCTATGGGAAAAGTCGATTTTAATGTAGTAGCCCAGGCCGCCTGGATAAGTTTTCCCCGTCCCCTTATGTTTGGCTTCGAATTCCACCTGGATGCAGTTATCAAATTTGCCATCGTATATTTAATCGTAGCCTTGGAAATTATAGGAAATCTCTCAGCTATAACCTTCGTAGCCGAAAATCGTGAAGCCAACGAAAGAGAAATGGGCGGAGCTATAATAGCGGATGCCTTGGGAAGTGCTCTGGCTGCCCTCTTTAACAGTATGCCCCTTAACTCTTATGGGCAAAACGCAGGTATAATAGCTCTTACCCGGGTAGTAAATCGCTTTGCCGTAGCCACCGGAGCTATATTCCTTATTCTAGCTGGTATTATCCCCAAAGTAGGTGCCGTAGCTGCAGCTATGCCTCCTAGTGTATTAGGGGGAGCAGTTATAATCGTATTTGCCATGATTATGATAACCGGCATGAAAATGATCGCCAGTTCGGGCTTTACTCCCCGCAACACCACGATCCTCGCTATTGCCTTCGGAGTAGGCTTGAGTTTCAGTTTTGTACCTGCTGCAGTTGAGCATATGCCTGGATTCCTTAAAGCCTTTTTGGAAGACGGTGTAGTAGCAGCTGGAATTTTAGCCTTGATTTTGAATGCCGTTTTCCCTGAAGATAAAAAAGAAGCTGCGGTAAAAGTTGAAGCTGCTGCCCAAACTGCTCACTAAACATTTTACGGCAAAGGAGGGATTCTTTTGCTTAATATTCAAGAATATGTGGCACCAAATTCATTGGAAGAAGCATATCAATACCTTATCTCCCAGAAAGGTGCTACCCTTTTAGGGGGATGTGCCTATCTCAATCTGGGAACCAGAAATATACCCCTGGCTATTGATCTTTCGCGAACCGGTTTATCGTATATAAGAGAAAATGAAGACACTATCGAGTTAGGAGCGATGACAACTTTTGGCGATGTTGAACATTCAGCAATTTTAGCCCGTTATTTTAACAATATTTTAGCCCTTTCCGTACGCGATATTGTTGGCATCCAGCTGCGCAACCTGGTAACCGTAGGCGGGACAGTTTATTCCCGCTACGGTTTCTCAGATTTCATTACTGCCTTACATGTTCTCGATACCCAGGTGAAATTGTATAAACAGGGGATATTTGATTTGGAATATTTTTTGGAAAACGGTTCTAAAGAGCCAGACATTCTAGAAAAAGTCATCATCAAGAAAGATAATCGGCAAGCAGTATTCAAGGCTATGCGCAATTCGCGTGGAGATTATGCCATCTTAAATCTGGCTTTAGCCAGAATAGGAGATAAATTCAGGATAGTGGTAGGTGCCAGGCCAGGCCGGGCTGCTTTGGCTCTCAACACCATGGAATACTTGAATAATGAATACGCCCAGAAACGTGAATTGTCCCCTGAGATATTGAAAAACGCGGGTGAAATCATAGCCGAAGAGCTGAGTTTCGGCAGCAATGGACGCGGGAGCAGTGAATATCGCAAAGAGTTGGCTAAGGTTCTCTTAAGAAAAGCAATACAGGAGGTGATATAAAGTGGTGGTTAATCTTAAAATAAACGGCCGTCATTACACACTGGATGTGCCTCCTGATGAGATTTTGCTCACTACGCTCAGGAATTTGGGTTTTAACAGTGTGCGTCAGGGTTGTGATACCAGCACCTGCGGGGTATGTACCGTTCATGTTGATGGCAAAGCAGTCTTATCCTGCACTGTTCTAACCTGCCGGCTTGATGGACATGAAGTTACTACTTTAGAAGGGGTAGAGGAAGCTGCCGAAACTATAGGCAGGTTCCTGGTAGAAGAAGGGGTAGAACAATGCGGCTACTGCAGCCCTGGTTTAATAATGAGTATTCTCTACCTGGAAAAATGCGTTCCCCAGCCTACTGATGAACAAATACTGCACTATTTAAACGGTAATCTGTGCCGTTGTTCAGGCTATGAAGGACAGCTCAGAGCTATCAAAAAATATCTGGAGGTGAAATACGGTGCGGGTAGTAAACAAGCCATTTAACAAAATTGACGGTATGAGCCTGGTTAAAGGCAAACCTCTTTATACAGACGACCTTTGTCCTCCCAGCGCCCTGGTAGTAAAAGTTCTGCGCAGCCCGCACGCCTTCGCCCGGATAAAAAGGATAGATACTTCAGAAGCGGAAAAACTGCCAGGGGTAGAATGCATATTTACCTATCAAAATATTCACCGCAAACCTTTTACTCGGGCCGGACAATGTCATCCGGAATTATCTCCTTATGATAAATTTCTGCTGGATGAATATGTGCGCCATGTTGGAGATGACGTAGCTATAGTAGCTGCCGTTGACGAGAAAACAGCTCTTAATGCTTTAAAACTTATAAAAGTAGAATACGAAGTCTTAAAACCGGTGCTTGATTTTGAAACAGCGGAAGAAAATCCAGTACTTGTGCATCCGGAAGATGATATTTTTGCCCACCTGCCCGTAGGATTTGATCCTAAGCATAATGTAGCCTGCCGGGTTAATTTTGCCTTAGGCGAGGTAGAAAAAGTGCTGGAGGAATGTGAAGTAGTAATTAGCCGCACCTATAAAACCCAACCCCAGGCACAAGCTATGATGGAAACCCAAAGGGCTTTCTCTTATCTTGACCCTTACGGCCGCCTGGTCGTAGTAGCCTCCACGCAAATCCCTTTTCACGCCCGACGCATACTGGCCAATGCCCTGGATATACCGGCCAGCCAGATCCGGGTAATAAAACCTAGAATAGGGGGAGGATTTGGGGCCAAACAAACTGTAAATGCCGAATTTTATCCCGCCCTGGTCACTTTAAAAACAGGCAAACCGGCTAAAATAGTTTACACTCGCAGTGAAGTATTTAATGCCACTACCACCCGCCATGCCATGAAATTTACGGTAACTATCGGAGCTATGCGGGATGGAAAAATAAGAGCCATAGATGTAAAAGCCCTTTCCAACACAGGAGCTTATGGCGAACATGCAGAAACTACGCTGGGAGCTGCTGGTAAAAAAGTCCTTCCCCTTTACAATAAAGTAGAAGCGGTCCGTTTCAGCGGAACTGCTGTCTACACCAACATGGTACCAGGTGGAGCCCTCAGAGGTTTTGGAGTAACCCAGGGAACTTATGCTCTAGAATCAGCTGTAAACGAACTGGCAGCCGAACTTAATATGGATCCCACCCTTATAAGGGATATAAACATGATAAAAAAAGGGGAAACTACTCCTCTTATCAACATGACTACCAAAGGGGCCGGTCCTGATCCGATGTATATGGACAGCTGTATGCTGGATTACTGTGTAAAAAGAGGAAAAGAACTGATAAAATGGGAAGAAAAATATCCTAAATACCAGGTAAGTCGGACTAAAGTCAGAGGGTTAGGTATGGCTATTGCCCAACAAGGTTCCGGCCTTCCCAATATTGATATGGCAGCCGCTACCATAAAGCTTAATGATGACGGTTTCTTTAACCTGCTGGTAGGAGCAACTGATTTAGGTACCGGTGCCGAAACTATCCTGGCCCAAATCGCAGCCGAAACATTGGGAGTAGATCTGGAGCAGATTGTGGTCTACTCTTCCGATACAGATGCTACACCTTTCGACACCGGGGCTTATGCCTCCAGCACCACTTACACTACTGGTAATGCTGTCATTGAAGCCGCCGTTAAAATGAAAGAAGAAATAATTAAAACCGGTGCCCTTTATTTCAATACCCAACCGGAAAAAATAATTTTTGACGGTAAATACATCATCTGCTCGGCTACGGATGAAAAAATAAGCCTGGCTGATTTCTCCAAAAAAATAACCTACAACCTTCTTCATACTCAGCTTTCTACCACCGGTTCTTTTGTTCCTAAAAAGCAAGCTCCTCCTTATATGGCCGGATTTGCTGAGGTAGAGGTAGATTTAGAAACCGGTAAGGTTGAGGTAGTAGAATTTGTAGGCATTGTGGACTGTGGAACCCCTATCAATCCTAAACTAGCCAGGATCCAGGCCGAAGGGGGAATCGTTACCGGCATCGGCTTAGCCCTTTATGAGGAAGTAAGGTATGCCTCCAACGGCAAACTAGTAACCGATAATTTTATGGATTATAAAATTCCTACTCGTAGAGATATAGGTAAAATAACCGTAGAATTTGCTCCGGGTTATGAAGATACCGGTCCTTATGGTGCTAAATCAATTGGCGAAGTAGTAGTAAATACAGTAGCCCCTGCCATAATGGATGCCATATACAATGCTTGCGGTGTACGCATAAGAGAACTTCCTGCAACTCCAGAAAAAATCTGGCGTGCTTTAAACTGCTAAAGAGGCGGCCTTCGCCGCCTCTTCAGGTTTATTTCAGGATATGGTTAGCTATTACTATTCGCTGAATCTCATTGGTCCCTTCATAAATCTGGGTTATTTTGGCATCCCGCATCATGCGCTCTACCGGATATTCCCGGCTATAACCATAACCACCAAGGATCTGCACTGCTTCTGTCGTAACCCACATGGCAGTATCGCCAGCAAAAACTTTAGCCATGGCGCTGGCCTTGCCATAAGGATATCCGTTGCTCTCCAGCCAGGCTGCCTGATAGGTTAACAGCCTGGCGGCTTCTATTCTAGTTGCCATATCAGCCAGTTTAAACTGAATGGCCTGCTGCTG
>NZ_FQWY01000032.1 GCF_900129805.1 Thermosyntropha lipolytica DSM 11003 | reverse complement strand
CTAGGTGGTAGATAGGCCGGGGGTGTAAGTACAGCGATGTATTAAGCCGACCGGTACTAATAGATCGAGGTCTTGACCTAAGGACCTTGAGGTTAAAGCGCTATCTGCAGTTTTGAGGGATTCAGGGAATAAGGATTCCTGGTGACGATGGCGGAGGGGAAACACCCGTATCCATCCCGAACACGGAAGTTAAGCCCTCCAGCGCCGATGGTACTGCAGCTGAAGCTGTGGGAGAGTAGGTCGTTGCCAGGATTAATTTTTTTCTGCGGCTTTATTTTTGGTGAAGAAATTGAAGAAAAATGAGGAATACAGGACCAGGAGATATGGTCCTGAATTTTTTTTAGCAAGAGAAAAAAATTCCGGGTATTTTTTTCAGATAGCTCGAAAAAATATAAGTATTATAGGACTTTTTAATATGGCACATTTATTGCGATGGTATTAGGCAGATTATATGTAAATTAAGATTTTATAAAGAGGGGGGAACATGAATGTTTTTCAGTAAGCTGAGGGAGGTGGCACTTTAAAAGACACTCATAAGCGAAGTTGTTGCAGCTTTAAGGTATTGGTTTTGGGGATTAAACCATAACACAATTAAGGAGGGTTCTGATGTCAGTCGAAAATGTAAGCCGTGAAGTGAATCAAGAAATTCGTTTTCACATTGAAGACAGACCTTCTTTGGCGGTAGCCATTCCTTTAGCTATTCAGCATATTTTAGCGGCATTTGCTGGTGTTGTTGCTGTTCCCCTCGTAGTGGGAGGAGTTTTAGGGGTTCCGGTTGAAGATTTAGCTTTTATTGTAAGCTGTGCGCTTTTTGCCTCTGGTATTGTAACCTTCATTCAATCCCGCGGGGTGGGCCCGGTGGGGGCAAGGATGCCTGCTGTTATGGGAACTAACTTCGGGTTTGTTGGTCCTTCTATTGCGGTTGGCAGTAAGTTAGGCTTGGGCGGTATATATACTGCTACCATAATTGCCTCTCTTACGGAAATTATTTTGAGCCGTTTTATTCCGCAGCTTCGTAAATTATTCCCCCCTATTGTTACCGGATCTGTTGTTTCCCTGATTGGTTTAACCTTGATTGCTGTAAGTATTGACTGGGCAGCAGGTGGATATGGTGCTCCTGACTATGGTAGCCTCCCTAATCTCGCTTTAGCTTTTTCCGTAATGATTGTGGTTATTCTCTTAAACCAGTTTGGCAAAGGCATGGTAAGTGCCTCGGCTATTCTTTTGGGAATAGTATTTGGATATATTGTGGCCTTCTTTATGGGCAGGCTTGATTTTACCCCGGTTGCCCAGGCTTCCTGGTTTTCTTTCCCGTCTCCATTGAAATATGGATTCCACTTCAGTTTAGCCGCTATTCTTCCGTTTATCGTAGCTTATATTGTTTCAGCCATTGAAAGTATTGGAGACCTTTTAGCTCTAGGACAGGCTTCCGGCAAAGAGCTCAATGATGACGAGCTGGCAGCCGGTATCCTTTGTGATGGTGTAGGTGCAGGTATTGCCGGTTTCTTTAACTCTGGTGCCACTACTACCTTCAGCCAGAATATCGGGGTAGTTTCTTTAACTGGTGTTGCCAGCCGTTTTGTAGTTATGATTGCCGGTATAATCCTTATTCTTATGGGACTTTTCCCCAAACTGGGCGCTCTGGTTGCTATTATGCCTAACCCGGTTTTAGGTGGAGCAGGCATAATCATGTTTGGCATGATTGCTGGTGCAGGTCTTAATATAATGAGAAAAGAAGATCTGAATCGCAGAAACCTGCTGATAATCGCAGTATCTTTCGGACTCGGTTTAGGGGTAACTTTCCGGCCTGATTTTATATCCCATCTGCCAGAGGCTCTGCAGATACTCTTCTCTTCTGGAATAGTAACAGGGGCTATTGCTGCTGTACTACTTAATCTGCTTCTCCCCAGAGATAAAGAATATAGTTCCTAAAAAATGAAAACAAAATCCACGTTACAAATCCTCCTCGTTCGAGGGGGTATTTTTTTATGGAAATAAATGAAGGCTTTCTTATGACAAAACGGTTAAAAATTTTATCTTGTTAATCCCTTAGGGCGGTTTTTATGGGGATTTCAATTGCTATCCATAAGGGAAAAGCTTTAAATTCCTTGCTATTTATATTTTTTTGCTATAAAATATCTTCTAGCTCATAACTGAATAAGGCTTTTGCTGGTAACAGCCGGATGCCCGGCTGTTTTAAAAGGGAAAGCGGTGAGAATCCGCTGCAGTTCCCCCTACTGTGTTAGGGACGAAACCGGCATTAAATCCACTGTATGCATACCTGAAAAAGTATCGGGGTGTATATGGGAAGGAGCCGGGAGTAGGATGACCTTAAGCCAGGAGACCTGCCAGCAAAAGGAAAAACTCGACTTCTGGGGATAAGAAGGGAGGAGAAAAGGATGGTGCTTAAAAAGCCGCCCAACTTGCGTCTGACCAGATAGTCGGACGTTTTTTGTTTTTATGAAGGGATTAGAGGAAGTTTTGCCCTATAGGAAATGATCTGATTTTAACCAGGTAAAGGCTATACTGGTGGAGGATAATTTTGGGGATATATAAAAGGAGGCTTTGAGATGAAAGGAAAAGCTAGATATAGAATTTCTCTTTTATTAGTCTGGGTGCTGGTATGGCAGCTCGTTTTCGGCCTGGCCCATATTCTGCCTGCCGGGGCGGCAACGGAAAATGATATAAATGAAGCACTTGCGAAGGTTTGCAGCTATGTTAATACTTATATGCCCAGTTTTGCTGGGGGAGATGGAGACTGGGCAGCTTTGGGCCTGCGCAAGGCAGGAAAGCTGGAAGTTATCCTGCCTAACCCGCAAACCCCTACTAACTCTCCGACTGACTATGCGCGCATGATCCTGGGAGGTCTGGCGCGGGGAGAGGATGTAGGAAGTTATATAACTGCCTTGCAGGAGAGGCAGGAGGAAGGCGGATATTTTACTTCTAAAGCTGATGGAAGTGAAGATACTTTAAACCATACTATCTGGGCAGTGATAGCCCTGGATACGGCAGGGGAGAACGGATATACTGTTTCTTATAACCGGACAGCAGCCGTGAATTATATATGTTCGCAGCAAAAACCGGAAGAAGATCCTTATGCCGGCGGGTTTGATGGAGGAGGCTGGGGGGTAGATATTGATTCTACCGCTCATGCCCTGATCGCGCTGGCACCGTACAGGAATGATGACCAGGTAGGGACGATAGTAAATGAGACGATAGACAAAGCGATATATTTTCTTAAGTCTAAACAAAACAATAATGCCGGTTTTGGATTTTATGTATGGGAAGGAGAAGAGCGTCTCAGCGAATCCCCGGATTCAATTGCGGCTGTGATTGAGGCTTTAATAGCTTTAGGGATTGATCCGCAGGGTAGTGAATGGGTAAAAAATGGAAAAACTATGGTCGATGCCCTGCTCAAGTATCAGCTTCCTAATGGTGCTTTTTATGGGCCCTGGGCTCCGGGAGCAGCAAACCTTATGACTACCCGCAATGCCCTCCTGGCCCTGGCGGATCTTAAGGCTAATAGTTCCAAATATAATAATCAATTACCCTCTATGAACAATTTTTATCTCTACATTGAGGCTACGACAACTTTAAATGCAGGTGCCGACTGGAATTTCCGCTTAAGTATTAATAATAAGGGAAGTGAGCCAAAAGATACCCTGACCATAGCCGGGCTGTATAAAAAAGAGGGAAATACGGAAAAGATGATGTACTATACTGCCCTGCAAAAGAAGGTGGCTGCTGATGGACGTGAAGAGATAAGCGGGGGTATGAGCATTCCGGAAGGCACAGGTTATGAAGCGCGCATTATGGTGTGGGATGGTTGGACAAACCCGAACCCACTGATAAGCCCGGTGGTATTCAGGCTTGGAAATTAAGGGGGATTAGCGGATGAGAAAAATGCGCAACAAGTTTTTAGCCTTTATCATTTCCCTCTTTTTAAGTTTTTCTTTCCTCCTTCCTGCCTATGGGGCTGGATTTGCGGTAAGCGGGGATAATGTAGTCATAAGCGGAAATGATGCTTCTCCTTTAAGCCCGGTAAGCCTGGTGGTAGAGAAGAGTGATGGGAGCAAAAAGGCTTATATAGGGCAAACCTTAAGTGACGGTACCGGAAGCTATAGTTTCAGCTTTTCCCTGCCTGCCGGCAGTTATCGGGCTTATCTGGGAGGCGGGACAAGTGCGGTTCTGGAAGATATAGAAGGTAATGACTCTCCTTCTTCTCCGGGAGGGGGAAGCGGAAATGAGATAACCGGACAGGCTTACCTCAGCATAACTGATGATGCGGGAAGGGTTATCATAAGCGGTTTTTACTCCGTGAGAAGCGGGGATACGGTACTATCTTTCCTGCGGCGGGTAGCTCAGGCCAATGGTATAAGCCTGGAGGTGGAAGGCGGTTATGTTAAGAGCATAAACGGTCTTGCTCACAAGAAGCCGGGCTATCCAAGAAGCGGCTGGAAATACCGGGTTAACGGGATTTATCCCATGATTTCCGCGGCTGACTATGTGCTGCAAGCAGGAGACCGGGTAGAATGGGTGTATACGCTGGACTATACCAGAGATCCGGATGCGCTGGGTTTTGAAAAGCCCCGGGATATAACCCCGGTTTTGCCGGTTAAGGAAGAGACCAGGCAGAAGTATGAAGAGCTCTTAAAAGAGGTCAAAGAAGGGATAAAAGTTTTAAACGGGGATAAACGCATGGATGAAAAAAAGGCAGAGGAGATAAAAAAGGAACTGGCAGCTAATCTGGTGGAAGCTAAAGAGAGGATAGATGAAAAAGGCGGCAGTGTAGGGGATAAGGAAGCAGCGGTAGTTGTTCCCCCTGATGCCTTAAACCGGAGCCGGGAAATAAGCATAAAAGAGCTTAAGGAAGATATGTATCCGTCAGATGCTGATTACCGGATAATTTCTTCCGTATATGATTTGAAGCCGGATGGGATAAGATTTTTAAAGCCGGTTACGATAATCATAAGGCTCCCCCTCTTCCCGGATGTTAGCCTGGATAAGCTCACCCCTGCCTTCTATGATGAAAAAGCGAAAACCTGGCAGCCTCTGCCGGGGGTTATCGATGCCGAAGAAGGAATAGCTGTTTTTACTACCACCCATTTTACTAAATTTGCGGTGGTGGAGAGGAAAGCAGAGGTTAAGGAAGAAAAACAGGAGGAGATGACAAATCTTTCTTATTTTGCCGACCTGGATGATGTCCCCTGGGCTAAGGAGGCCATAACGGATTTGGTTGCCAAAGGGATAATAAAAGGGGTAGGGGAAAACCGCTTTGAACCTAACCGGACGATTACCCGGGCGGAACTGGCTTCACTTCTGGTGCGGATAAAAGGTGGAGAAAAAACTGAGGGAAGGGCTGTTTTCCGCGATGTAAGAGAGGGAGACTGGTTTTATTATGAAGTGAACAGTGCCTACCAGCGGGGAATAATAAAAGGCTATCCGGATGGAACTTTTCTTCCCCGGCGGGAAGTCAGCCGTAAGGAAGCAGCTGTCATGATGGCAGCCCTGATTTCGGGAAAGGAAGAGGGGAAGATAGAGCTCATCTTCAAGGACAGAGACCGTATTCCGGCCTGGGCCAGGGATGGGGTAGCCCGGATGTATGCGCAAGGGATAATAAACGGGTATCCTGATGGCACCTTCCGGGGAGAAAGAAGCCTTACCCGGGCAGAGGCGGCAGTAATGATCTATCGCATGTTAAAACGTGCGTCCTAAAGTTAGAAAAGGGGCAAGGCAGTTCAGCCTTGCCTGTTATAATAAAAAGGCAGGTGCTTGGAGTTTGAAAGGACGCTTAGGAATAGTTTTTTTGATATTTTTTCTCCTCTTCAGCCTGGGCGGCTGTCTGGGAAAAGCGGATAACCAGCAGGACCTTTCTTTTTCCCGGAGCGAAGTTGTAGAAAAGGCAGCTGACAGGGAAGGTAAAGCTTTCGGGATAGAGCAAGGGGAAAAGGCTCAACCCGGGCAAAAGGAAGCTGAGAAAAAAGCTGCCCGGGGAAGCAAAGAAGAAAAAGAAAGGGAAGCGAAAAAGAGAGAAGTTTTGCCCTCTTCCGGGGTAAAGGAGGAAAAGGCAAGGCTTATCATTACCTGTTATTTTGGGAAAAAAGTGCTTCTGGACCGGGAAGTCTTTTTCCGGGAAGGGGCAAGCGTGATGGAGGTTTTGAAGGCTAATGCCGAGGTGAAGACAGCCTATGGGGGAGGCTTTGTGAGCGGTATAAACGGTGTAGAGAGCAGGAAAGGCTTAAAGTCTGAAGACTGGTTTTACTATGTGAACGGGATCTGTGCTGAGATGGGCGCAGTTGAAAAGAAGGTTAATCCAGGTGATGTCATATGGTGGGATTACCATTCCTGGAAGGCAGGGATAGCTAATACGGCAGTTATCGGAGCTTATCCGGAACCTTTCCGGCATGGTTATAACGGGAAGGTAAAACCGGTTAAGCTTATCTTTACTCCTTCCTGCCGGGAGATAGCGGAAAAACTGGAGGCTTATCTGCTGGGAGCTGGGGTTAAAGAGGTGGTGCGTGAAGAATGGGCAGGGGATATGGGAGTTTCCCGCTCGGTTCCGGTTATTATTATAGGAGAATGGGAAGAGCTGCAAAAGGCAGATTATTTAAACAGGTTGAACCAGGCTTATGCCAGAAACGGCATGGGGTTCTACTGGGGAGAAGAAGGCCTCTACCTTTTGAATTATGAAGGAAAAAAAATGATGCTGCATAAAGAAGAGGCGGCGGTTCTGGGAGCTTGCGGCAGCGGCCTGGGGGATACTTCTCCCCTCTGGCTTATTACCGGTACGGACCGGGAAAGCATTGCTGGTCTGGTAGAAATGCTTGCGGTTCCTGATAAGATAAAGTATATGTATGCAGCTGCTTTTATTAAAGGTGAGCTGATAAGGCTGCCTCTGGATTGAGAGGAGATAAGAGGTGTATTTTTACCGGACATGGGATAACCTGATATATGCTTTGCATCCGCTGGTTTTGTGCTTTTTTAGCCTGAGCATTGTTCTTCTGGCTCTGGTTTTTTCCCATCCGCTTTACCTGCTTAGCCTTTTTGGCGCTTCCCTGCTGGTTATAATGGCTTCAGGCAATGGAGAAGTGGGCAAAAGCTATCTTTTTTACAGCCTGTTTTTGTTCCTGCTTATTGTTTTAATAAACCTGTTTTTTTCTCCGGGAGGAAGTACGGTTCTGGTAAGCTGGGAGCGGGGAGGAGAGATAAGATTTCTTACCCTGGAAGCTATGGTTTATGGATTTACCATGGGAGTAAGGCTTTTAACCGTGATGGCCGGCTTTGTTCTTTTTTCCTGCCTGGTAGATCCCGACTGGCTTTTTGATTTCCTGGGCTTTTGGGGGGATAAAATTTCGCTGCTTTTTAATCTTACCTTGCGACTTTTTCCCCTGGTAGTTGATGACTACCGGCGCATTTCCGAAGTCCAGGCTTTACGCGGCCTTGATTATGCCGGAGAAAAATGGCCGGGGAGGATTAAAGGAAAGGGGCTTTTACTGGAAGCTCTTTTGCTTTCCAACCTGGAACGGGCGCGGGAAATGGCCAAGGTATTGAGTTTAAAAGGCTATGGAACCGGTCCACGGAGCCATTACTACCATTATCTATGGCGTAAAGAAGATTATATGATTTTGCTGACTACCTTCCTGGGGCTGATTTTGAGCATTCTGGCTTTTATATATGGATGGGGAAGATATACTTTTTATCCGGAGCTTACAGGGTTTAAGAGGGGAGACTATGTTTTAGCCGGGTTTATATTTCTGCTGTTTAGCCTTCCGGCCCTGGGGAAATGGAGTGATGAGGTGTGGAAAAGATTAAAATAGAAAATTTAACTTACTGTTATCCTGGACGGGAAGAGCCGGCTTTAAAAGGGATAAACCTGATCCTGGGAGAAGGCGAGTTTGTGCTCCTTATAGGAGAAAGCGGAAGCGGGAAGTCTACCCTTTTGAAGGTTTTAAGCGGTCTGATTCCTGATTTTTACGGCGGCAGCTATGAGGGGGAAGTATATATAGACGGCTTAAAACTGCGCAGGATGCGCAACCGGGAAAGAGCGAGAAAGCTGGGTTTTTTAGGACAAAATCCGGAAAATCAGCTTTTTACAGCCCGGGTGGAAAAAGAACTGGTTTTGGCTATGGAAAACCTGGGTTTTACCAGGGAGCTTATGAGAAAAAGGGTAGCCGAAACAGCAGGATTTTTTAACCTGACCCCCTATCTTAAGAGCAAAGTAGCCTGGCTTTCAGGAGGGATGAAGCAAAAACTGGCTTTAGCTTCCCTTACAGCCCTGGGGCCGGAGGTGCTTCTTCTGGATGAACCTTTATCCCAGCTGGATCCCCAGTCGGCCGAGGAAATACTTAATCTGCTTGTCCGGCTTAACCAGGAGTACGGGATTACCGTGGTGATGGCCGAACAAAGGCTGGAAAAGTGCCTTTCTCTGGCGGATCGGGTAGTATGGATGGAAAAAGGTGAAATACGGGGGGAAGGAACTCCAGAAGAATTAGGCAGTTTCTGGGGAAGGGACAAGCTTTTTCTTTTACCTTCCCTGCCCCGGCTGTTTGCCCTTATGGGAGAGAAAAAGCTTCCGCTTACGGTAAAGGAAGGGAGAAAGCATCTTGCAGCCTATGAGGTGCTGCAAGGGGGAAGACAGGAAGGAGAGCATGGCCAAAGAAGAGAGGCTGTCCTTCAGGTAAAAGGATTGTGGTATGCTTATCCCCCGGGAAAGGAGGTTTTAAAAAACCTCAATTTTACGGTATATGAGCATGATATATGGATTATAATGGGAGAAAACGGAGCCGGCAAAACTACCCTGCTTAAAGTGCTATCCGGCCTCCTTCCTGCCAGCCGGGGAAAGGTACTTTTCCGGGGGGAAGATTTAAGGGATTTGCCGCTTAAGGAAAAATCGCGCAGGATTGCTTATATCCCGCAAAATCCGGATGATTATTTTTTCCTGCCGACAGTAAGAGAAGAGGTGATATTTAACCTGGAACAAACAGGGAAAAATAAGGAAGAAGCAGATTCGCTTCTGGAACAGTTCGGTCTTGCCTCTTACCATGCCTTTAACCCCCGGGATTTGAGCATGGGCGAAAAACAGCGGCTGCTTCTGGCCTGTGTGGCGGCTCTGGAGCCGGAGATATTGCTTATGGATGAGCCGACCCGGGGGCTTGACTACAAGGGCAAAGAGAGGCTCGGCAGGTGGCTTAAGGATTGGGGGGCGAAAGGGAAGGCAGCCCTTATTGTTTCCCATGATGTAGAATTTGCCGCGGAATACGGGGAAAAAGTAATGCTTCTTTTCGATGGGGAAATAGCTGCTCAGGGAAGCAAGTACCAGGTTATGGATAATTCTCTTTTTTATTCCCCGGATATTAACCGGCTTTTTGCTTCCCGGGGTGGAGGAATATTGACTTGCGAAGAAGCCTGTGCTGTTTTGAGCCGGGGCAGGGTACAAAAGCAGGTGCAGTAAGGAGACGGAAAGGAGGAATTAGGGTGTGGAAAAAGAGGCTTAAGTTTTACAGCTCTATTTTAATAGCGGTAATCTTATTTTCGCTTTTAAATACTGCTCTAGCCTATGGTTATGTTCCCGGGGAAAGAGAAAAACAGGCAGTAAAAAATGCGCTTTTCTATTTAAAAAAGATGCAGAATGAAGATGGCGGCTTTCCCTATAAAAAAGGGGAAGAGAGCGATCCTGCCACTACTTCCTGGGTAATTATAGCCTTGGGGGCGGCCGGGGAAGATATCCAAAAAGGATGGTTAAAGGGAGGCAAAAGCCCGGTTGATTACCTTAAAGGGAGCTCTTTTAAACCAGACAGCACCACCGATTATGCAAGAACCCTCCTGGCATTGACAGCAGCAGGGGAAAAACCGGTATATAAAGGAGAAAATCTGGCCGCAAAGCTTAAAAGCTGGATAGATGAAGAAGGCAAACTGGGGCAGAAGGATAAAGGAGAAGATGAGCTTATAAACGCCCACATCTGGGGGATATTAGCCCTTATCTCCAGCGGGCAGGAAGTGCCGGATAGGGAAAAAGCCAGGGCATGGCTTATAAAAAGGCAGAACCCGGATGGCAGTTTTGCCTGGGCTGAAGGGATAGAAGGCGATGCCGATGATACGGCAGCAGCGGTGCAGGCCCTTATTGCTCTGGGCGAAAATAAAGACGGGGCAGCAGTACGGAGAGCTCTAGCTTACCTGAAGTCATGTCAGCTTTATAGTGGAGGTTTTAAAAGCGGGTGGAGCATAAGCCAGGCCAACAGCTGTTCTGATGCCTGGGTTATGCAGGCATTGATAGCAGCCGGGGAAGATATACGAGGCAGCAGCTGGAGCCGGGGAGGAAAAAATGTAGTTGAACATCTCCTTTCTTTGCAGGATAAAAGCGGCGGTTTCCGCTGGCGGGAAGAAGACCGGGAGCCTTCCATCATATGTACTGCTTATGCGGTGACTGCTCTCAGCGGGAAATGTTTTACGGGGAGAAAAAATGAAGAGCGCGGGATCTTTTATGATTTATCCTCCTCGCACTGGGCTTATCAGGCCGTCTTTTCTTTGCTCCAGAAAGGAGTTGTAGGCGGTTATCCGGATCATACTTTCCGGCCGGAAAAGGCTTTGAGCCGGGCTGAATTTGCCCGCATACTATGTTCTGCTCTGCAGTTGCAGCCGGTTGCCCCAGAAAGAGGCAAGGGATTTAAAGATGTTCCGGAAGGATACTGGGCCACGAGCTATATAGAAACTGCTTATGCCTACGGCTATATGCGAGGTTATCCTGATGGAAGCTTTAATCCGGAAGGCAAAATCAGGGGAAGCGAGCTGGCAGCTGTCCTGTGCCAGATATTGAAACTGGAAAAACCTCTATCTTATGAAGGAGAACGATGGTACAGTTTTTATGTGGAGGAGGCAGGCAAGAGAGGCCTTCTCTATCCTGTATTTGAGGCGGAAAGGGATGTAAGCCGGGCCGGATGTGCTTATAGCATATACCAGATTTTAATGTACAGGCAGGAGGAGTAATTTAGTGCATGCAGGTTTAATAGCAGGGATAATAGGGCTGGTTTTGCTGGGCATATTTTTTTGGCGGCTGGAGAAGAAAACTTTTTCCTCTTACCAGTTGGCTCTTACCGCAGCCATAGCTGCTCTGGCTGCCACTTCCCGGGTAGCTTTTGCTCCTTTTCCTAATATTACCCCTTCTACCTTTATAACCATGATAACCGGCTATACCTGGGGGATACAGGCTGGTTTCGTAGTAGGGGCTTTAAGCGGGCTTATATCTAATTTTTTTCTGGGTCAGGGCCCCTGGACCTTGTGGCAGATGGTAGCCTGGGGGTTATGCGGAGCTTTAGCCGGCATGGCAGGTAAGATGAGCTCGGGATTTAACCGCCCTGTTTTTACTTTACTGTGCTTTGCCGGCGGGTATTTATTTGGTTTGCTCATGAACCTCTGGCACTGGCTGGCTTTTGTTTATCCTCTTAATATAAAAACTTTTTTGAGTATTTATGCGGCAGGCTTCCCTTTTGATACCATGCATGCTGCCGGCAACGCCGTTTTTGCTTTTCTTTTAGGCCCCCCTTTTTATAAGATACTGTTGCGATACAAATAATACGACTCGAAGAAGTTTTTAATTTGGGGACGGTTCTAAATTTAAAAAGTGTTACGATTCGTAATAGATTTTAAAAAAAGAACCGTCCCTAATTTAAAAAGCTTGTTTTGGCGGTTGAGGAAGATATATAATAGAATAAACTGTTTGGGAGAAGGGGAGGAAAAAATATGTTTGGACTTATAGGCAATTTTGGACCCTGGGAAGTAGCCTTTATACTTATAATTGTGCTGATTATTTTTGGACCGGGAAAACTGCCGCAGGTAGGGGAATCGCTGGGCAAGGCTATCCAGGGATTTAAAAAAGCTAAAAATGGGGAAGATGAAGGACAAACTTCGGTTAAGCAGATTGAAGGGGAAGGGGAAAGCAGAGCCTAATTATTGACTTTCCCTAAAAAGGGCTTGCCCAATAAAGAGCTTGGGGAGGAAATGATGAAGGAAGCAAAAGCGTGGGAATATTATTCCGAAGAAGAAATATTGGAGGCTAATAAGCTTAAATATGAAAGTGATGCTATAGTCAAGTTTTATGAGGATTTCGAGGAACCTAAATATACTTATCGGGAATATGATGTGGTTTTTTCGGCGGTAGTGGAGATGCTTAAACCTCATCTTTCCGGTCCGCTGCGGGCAGTAGATATGTGCGGGGGGGCCGGTAAAGGGGCTTTTACTTTGAAAAAGTGTTGCCCGGAAGCTGAGGTTACCCTGGTTGACCTTTCAGAAAAAATGCTGAATATTGCAAGAAAAAGGGCTGTTAAAGAAGGTTTTACCGATATTGAGATGGTTTTGAGTGATGCCTACAGTTTTTTGGCTGAGGATAGGGAATATGATGTGGTAATCTTTTCTTCGGCTATCCATCATTTTAAAGATCCGGTAAATCTTTTGAAAACGGCTTCTAAGATGCTTTCCCCCCAGGGGGTCATAATTACCATAGCTGACCCTAACCGGTTAAAGTCGACGCGCAGATTTAAATTTTTTGAGTTTTTGGCTGCGGATAGAAACTACAAAAAGATGATACTGTCTAATCTTTTTAAAGCCAAGGAGAAACCAGATGTTTTTGATGTAGCTGAGTATCAGGCGTATTATGGCATAGAAGATGAACTTTTATGTAAAGAGCTGAGAAAGATAGGCTTGCGCCCTTTGATTCATCTAAGATATCCCGCAGGTGAGTCGTGTTTTACCAGGATTATGCCATATGTAGGGCTTTTTTGGGCTTTTAGCCTGGTACTAGCTAAGGATGACAGATATGCCAAGGAAGTACCCAGATTAAGAACCAGGATTAAGGAGAATATGCCGTTTGCCATAAGCTTTGTTGACTAGAAGCTGAAACGGAAAAAGATTAGTATATAAATTCTAAAAGCACTTTAATTGGCAAAGTGCTTTTTTATTTTAGGTTTAATTTATATATACTAGGATAAAAAACTGGCTGCTACAAGGAGGTTAAGAATGGATTTTATACCTTTTTCCTGGGTGCAGAAGATAATTTATTTTGACCAGCTCTGCCAGCATATGGCAGAAAGTTTAAGGCATCCTGCAGCAGTAGATTTTTTCAGGCTGATTACTTATTTGGGGTCTCCTTATGCTTTTTTTCTTATTGCGCTGGTAGTTTCTTTTTTTATGTTGCGATGCAGGATGATAAGGGAGGTTTTGGTGCTTAATATAGTTTTGTTTTTAACCGGAAGGTTAAATGACTATTTAAAAGTGTTTTTTGCCCGGGAAAGGCCTAAAGGAGAGATGCTGACTTATGCTGCCGGTTTTAGTTTTCCCAGCGGCCATGCTATGCTGGCTACCTTTTTTTATGGTTTTCTGGCTTACCTGACGGTAAAACATCTGGGGGGAGCTAAGGGGAAAGGGCTGGCCTTTTTTTTCCTTCTGCTTATTTTGAGCATAGGCTTAAGCCGGGTGTATCTTAATGTGCATTATATGAGTGATGTGATTGCTGGTTTTATTGGCGGCGGGGTTATGCTGGCCATAGGCATAGCTGTTAATGAAATACTGGTTAGAAAGTTTTAGCTTAAAAATCAGGTTAATAATTAATTTGGAGTCATTATTTCCCAATATGAACCATAGAATTTAATGAAGTCAATAAAAAAAGCCGTTCTGCTGAACGGCAGCTCATATAGGGAAGTTTATATGAGCTTAATAATTAAGGAAGGGAAAGTACAGGCTTACAATAAGGTTAATTATTAAGTTGTAAGTTAACTTCATATTGAATGGGATACAGAATAAGGGTTGATAACTGTTTGTGAAGCTTATGTTTCCGTTGGGCAGGGTTTTTAACCTTATTGCCTTACCTGATAATAAATTATGAAGTAAGGGGGGAAAAGGTTACAGGATGAAGGAAAGATATTATAAAATCGGTGAAGTATCTGAAATGTTAGGCATAGAACAGTATACCCTGCGCTATTTGGAAAATAGCCTTCAGCTAAAGATAAAGCGCAATGAAAAGGGAGAAAGGCTCTATACGGAGTCGGATATTGATACTTTAAGACTAGTTCTCAAGCTTAAGGAAAAAGGACTTAATACTACAGCTATAAAGATGGCTCTGGAAAATGTAGAGGAAAGCCAGGTTACAGATTTAGTTCCTGAAGAGGACAGGTCTTATCAGCTGCCGGCAGAAGTAATTTCTCTGGCGCAAAAAATTATAGAGCAAAATGATGAGCTTATACGGATGAACAAGGAGTTGGAAAGGAGAATTGATGAACTAGAAAGGAAGATAGAGAAGCGCAATGAGGAAAGGGAAAAGAGGATAGATGAGTTTCTGCGCCTGTGGAGGGCGGAACAGGAAGGAAGGAATAAATCCTGGTTTTCTAAACTGGTAGGGAAGTGAGGATGTTTATATACTGGGCGGTTTTATATCAAAAATTATTTCATCTTCCAGCCAGAGAAACTGGATAATAGTGTTGTCTTCCATAAGCAAAGTGATGCTGGTTTCGGTTAAATCCAGTATTTTTTTTATTTTTTTGCCTTCTGCATATCGGGTCAGCATTTGATAGTCCTCTAATAGCCTGCTTTTTATCCATCTTTTTTTCATTTTTTATCCCTCCTCCTAATACCGTATGAATTTTCGGAGAAATGGTTACTGGAGTTTTTTACATTTAAAGGGGTATAATTTAAGAAGCAGGGAGACAGGAGTAAAAAATTTGTTAAAAAGCCATGGGATAGGGAAAGATAATGAGAGAGATTACATGGTAAATACAGGGAAGGATAAAAAATGCGCCTGGAGTTAAGCTGGATAAAGCTTGGGCTTTTCCCTTTCTTAAGCATTATTTCGGCTCTGCTTAATAAGACAGCAGCCAAATATGATTAAAAATTTAAAATCCGCCCGCCGCAGTATGGGAAACCAGTTTGAGCTGATAAGCCATACTGTCCAGGTGCGGGCGGATTTTTTATGGGAAAACAACAGGCAGCTTGGATAAGTTTACCCTTAAATCGGGACTTGTTAAGCTGTTCTGCTGTTTTCTAGTCTTATTATGCCCGGTGTAAATGAAAATATACATGGGCTTTAAAAAATTTTTTTAAAATTTAAAACTGGTGTTCCGCTGGAAGATATCCTTGCCGCGCGAAGATTTTGGTGCGGGGGAAAACCGGAACACCAGTTTCTAACCCCTATTATGTGTATTTTTACTTCAATTTATACCCCGGTTTACCTCGATATGGTATATTGGATAATAAAACACCTGAGGAGAGGGATAAAGGAATGGAACTGGGAAAAAGTTTTGCGCTTAAAGGCAAGTATTTTAAAAACCGCATAGTTATGCCTCCTATGGGAACAGGACTAGCCAGCATAACAGGTGAAGTTACAGAAGCTATGCTGGCTTATTATGAAAGAAGGGCTAAAGGGGGAGCCGGGACGATAATTGTGGAAATAGCCTGTGTAGATGACCCGGTAGGAAGGGCTAGCTTAACCCAGCTCTGTATTGATAAGCCAGGATATATAGCCGGGCTTAGGGAACTGAGTGAGAGGATAAAATCTTATGGCTGTAATGCCTTTATTCAGCTGCATCATGCGGGAAGACAGACTACCCCGGTGGTTACTGGAGGGAAAAAACCGGTAGCTCCTTCCCCTATTCCCTGCAAGTTTATGCGGGCAGAACCAGAAGAGCTTGACCGGGAAGAAATAGGAAGGATAAGAAATAAGTTTGTCAGGGCTGCCTGGTATGCAGCCAGAGCAGGTTTTGATGGTGTTGAGCTACATGCAGCTCATGGCTATCTGTTAAGCCAGTTTTTGTCTCCTTATACGAATAAAAGGGAAGACGAATATGGAGGAAGCCTGGAAAACCGGGCCCGTCTGCTTACGGAAATAATTGAAGATATCAAAGGTTTAGCTCCTGAATTGATAATTGCCGTAAGGTTTAATGTAGCAGATTTTGTTCCCGGGGGACTGGAGGTAGAAGAAGGGGTTAAGCTGGCAGTGCTTCTGGAAAAGGCAGGTGCCGACCTTCTTGATGTATCGTGCGGTATATATGAATCGGGACATACTTCAATTGAAACTCCCTCTTTTAAGCCGGGATGGCGTATGGAAATGGTAAGAAGGGTTAAGGAAAATGTTGGTATCCCTGTGATAGGAGGAGGAAACCTGAGGAGTCCGGAAGAAGCAGAGTATTTTTTACGTGAAGGATATGCAGATTTTATCTGGATAGGAAGAGGGATGCTGGCTGATCCCTTCTGGGCTAATAAAGCGCTTACCGGAAAAAGGGATGACATAAGGCCCTGTATCTCCTGCAATACCTGCATAGACAGCATCAATAATGGATGGCATATACGCTGTGCGGTAAATCCCCGGACAGGAAGGGAAACTGTTTTCAGGGAAAAAGCAGAACTTAATGGTATCAGGGTGGTAGTAGTAGGGGGAGGACCAGCCGGGATGCAGGCGGCCTGGACTATAAAAAAGGCAGGCGGAGATGTGATTTTACTGGAAGCAGGTGATGAGCTGGGAGGAAAGCTTGACATAGCTTCCCGGCCTCCCTATAAAGAGAGAATAAGCCTTTTAAATTCTTATCTGCAAAAGAAGCTTAAAGAGGCAGGAGTAAAGGTGATGCTCAATACTCCGTTTAGTGGCCGGATTATAGAAGAACTGGCTCCTCAGGTGCTGGTCTGGGCAGCCGGGGCCATGGATAGGGTGCCGGACATAGAAGGTATAGAAAAGGTGCGGGTAAGTTTTCTTGAAGAGGTTCTGAGCCGTGAAACACCTGTTAAAGGGGAAAAGATCCTGATCATCGGCGGAGGAAGCAGCGGATGTGAAACAGCCGATTATCTGGCTCCCCATAATGAAGTAATTATCGTGGAAAAAACAGATATGCTGGCTAAAGATCTGGAAAACATGACGCGTCTGGAACTGTTAGCCCGCTTAAAGGCTAAAGGAGTAAAAGTTTACAAAGGGGTAGAAATCGAGAAAATAGAAGATGATGGTGTTTATTTACGAGGAGAGGCAGGTGTTATCCAGGGAATAGACAGAATAATATTGTCCTGTGGCTACCAGGAAAATTGGCCTCCTTATGAATATACAAAACCTTTTGCTCAATGTTATATTATTGGTGATGCTAAAAAGCCGCGGGATATAGCATCTGCCCTTTATGAAGCGGAATTTATTGTTTACGATTTATATAACCATATTAATCAAAAAAACTGGGAATAGGAGAGAGTGAGCATGCTGCAGATTTCTATACCGGGCCGGGACAAGACTTTACACCTTAAAAATATCCTGCTTGATTTAAACGGCACACTGACGGTAAATGGCGTTTTGCAGGAGGGAGTAAGAGAGAGGATAAAAATACTTAAAAACAAGTTTTCTATTTATCTTCTAACAGCCGATACTTTTGGTACCGGAGGGATGATAGCTAAGGAACTGGGGATTGAGGTTTTTAAGGTAGGGGAAGTTAATGGGGGACAGGACAAACTTGATTTTTTGAAATCTCTGGGAAAAGATGAAACCGTAGCTATCGGCAATGGTTTTAATGATGTCCTTATGCTGGAAGAAGCTGCTCTATCAATTGTAATCATTGGGGGAGAAGGATGTGCGGTTGAGGCTTTGCTTAAGGCGGATATAGCAGTTACTGATATTAATACCGCTTTGGATCTTTTGCTAAACCCCATGCGGCTGGTAGCTACCCTGAGGGCTTAAAGGTGAGCAGGGCTTTCTGCTCATTTTTTTTATAGAAAAGATGAATTTTTAATATGATAAGACAATTTAACAGAAATTTAACATCATGCTGATATCTTGATATATTATAATGAGTTATACTATATTAAAAAATATTTTAAAATATATTACATATATAAAATGTTTTGTTTTTCCTCGGAAAGATTTTATTTTATAATGTCAACTCTACCTTAAAATTTTTAAAAGTTTTAAAATATATAAAATTACTTATTGCGAAATTTGGGGAAGGAAGGAGAGCGATTTATGCAGAAGGTTGCTAGGATTGGTCCACCTACGGAAGAAGAAAACAGGCTACTTAGCCAATTAGAAAAGGAAGCAGGTACGGATATAAAGCTTTGTTATCAGTGTGGCAAATGTTCTGCCGGCTGTCCGGTAGGTTTTGCTATGGATTATACCCCGCGCCAGGTGATAAGGCTTCTGCAGCTGGGCCTTGTGGATGAAGCTTTAAGTGCGGAAAGCATCTGGTTGTGTGCTACCTGTGAGACTTGTTCAGAGCGTTGCCCGCGCGGTGTTGACATAGCTTCCCTCATGGATACCCTGCGCCGGGAAGCATTAAGGAGAGGCAAGATTACGGATAAAAAGGTGGCCTTATTTAATAAGGCGTTTCTGGATACAGTCAAAAAGTATGGAAGATCTTATGAAACCGGCATTCTTCTTTATCATAACCTGGCTACCCGGCAGCTTTTCAAAGATGCCGAACTGGGGCTGCCTATGATGAAGAGAGGCAAAGTCCATCCCTTCCCGGAAAAGATAAAAGGACGGGATAAAATACAGCAAATATTTAAGAGAGCAGAAGAGATAGGGAGGGAATAGTAGATGAAGCTGGCATATTATCCGGGCTGTTCTTTAGATGGAAGTGCAATTGAATACGGTCTTTCTACCCAGAGGGTAGCTTCTATAATGGGAGTAGAACTGAAAGAGATAGAGGATTGGAACTGCTGTGGAGCTACTGCCGGGCATAATACCGATAAGCTTCTTTCCCTGGCTTTACCGGCCAGGAACCTGGCTCTGGCGGAAAAGGAAGGGCTTGATGTCCTGGCTCCCTGTGCGGCCTGTTATAACCGGTTTAAGGCTGCTGAACATGCAGTAAGGGAAGATGAGGAGTTAAAGGCGAAAATAGAACATATAATTGATATGCCTTATAAGGCAAGCAATAATACGGTGTCTGTTCTCGAATGGCTTACTGATATAGGCCTTGACCATATTAAAAAGAAGGTAAAAAACTCGCTTAAAGGAATGAAAGCAGCCTGTTATTATGGATGTTTGCTGGTAAGACCTTCTTCCCATACGGGATTTGATGATCCGGAAGATCCCCGGAGCATGGATGAGATAGTAAAGGCTCTGGGAGCAGAAGCTGTCGATTGGGCTTATAAAACCGAATGTTGCGGAGCAGCTCTAGCTACTTCACGTCCGGAAATAGGCAGCAAGATGATATATGAAGTTTTAAGGGATGCTAAAGAAGCAGGAGCTGAATGTATAGTAACAGCCTGTCCGCTTTGCATGATGAATCTGGACATGCGCCAGGGACAGGTAGAAAAAAGGTTTAAAGAGAAGTTTAACCTTCCGGTTTATTATATAACCGAGCTGGTAGCCATAGCTTGTGGCGATAAACCGGAGGAGGCAGGGGTTAACAAACATTTTGTGGAAGCAATGTCTTATCTTAAAGAGCTACCAGCTAAAGCAGCTCGCATAGAAGAAGAGGAAAAGGCCAAAGAAGCGGCTAAAAAGGCGAAAGTAAAAGAAACATCGGAAGAAAGCGATGATGAGACGAAGAAAAAGATAGATGCTATGCTTAAAGGATTAGAAAAGAATCCGGAAAAAGTAGTATCTAAACTGCTGGAAGATGAAGAAAAGGTTAAGATTTTAGCCGAAGTTATAAAAGAGGATGAAAAGAAAAGGGTAAAATTGGCCGAGGCAATGGTTACGGATAAGGAAAAAGCAGCGAAGATGGCGGAAGCTCTGGTAGCGGGCGAACTGAAGAAGCGTCAAAAGGCTTGATAAAAGATAGAGCAAAGGATTTATTTGAGGAGGGAAAAGGAGAATGAGAAAAAGGGTTGGGGTTTTTGTCTGTGATTGTGGAACTAATATTGCCTCCGTAGTCGATACGGAGGAAGTGGCCCGATATGCAGCCAATTTACCCGGTGTGGTTTTTTCCACTACTTATAAATATATGTGTTCCGATCCCGGGCAGGAAATGATAAGAAAGGCCATAAAAGAACATGATCTAGAGCAGGTAGTAGTTGCTTCCTGTTCTCCGCGCATGCATGAAAAGACTTTCCGCAAGGCGGTAGAACAAGGTGGTATTAACGGCTACCTTTTTGAAATGGTTAACATAAGGGAACAGGATTCCTGGGTACATCATGACCGCGGGGAAGCCACGAAAAAGGCCAAAGATCTGGTAAGGATGGCTGTAGCTAAAGTTCTGCGCAATAAACCGCTTTATATATCCCATATTCCTATTACCAAAAAAGCCCTGGTGATAGGAGGCGGAATTGCCGGAATGCAGGCAGCTCTTGATATTGCTGATGCCGGGTATCCGGTAATTCTGGTGGAAAAACAGGCTACTATCGGCGGCAAGATGGCTCAGCTTGATAAAACCTTCCCTACCATGGACTGTGCTGCCTGAATAGCAACCCCCAAGATGGTTGCTGTGGCACAGCACCCTAATATCCAGATTATAACCTATGCTGAAGTTACTAATGTAGCTGGTTATATCGGCAATTTTAAGGTTACCATCAAAAAGAAACCTAAATATGTAGATTGGGATTTATGTACCGGCTGTGGAACCTGTATAGAAAAATGTCCTACCAAGAAGATTCCTGATCCCTTTGATCTGGGGCTGGGGATGACTACGGCTATTCGCAAAGTATATCCGCAGGCAGTACCCGGCAAGCCTTTTATTGATGATAAACACTGCCGCAAGCTTACCGAAGGCAAATGCGGAGTATGTGAAAAGATTTGTCCTACTAAAGCGATAAAGTTTGATGATAAAGAAGAATATATGACGGTAGAGGTAGGAGCCATTGTCATGGCTACCGGCTATGACCTGTTTAAATGGGAAGAAGTTTATGGTGAATACGGCTATGGCAAATATCCTGATGTTATAACCAGTTTGCATTTTGAAAGATTGGCTAGTGCCGGCGGACCTACAGGTGGTAAGATAAAGCGGCCTTCAGATGGCAAGGAGCCCAAGCGGGTTGCTTTTATAAAATGTGTAGGTTCTCGTGACGATACTAAAGGCAAGAGCTATTGTTCGCGGGCTTGCTGTATGTATACCGCTAAACATGCTTATCAGGTAAAGGACAAGATACCTGATAGTGAAGCTTATGTTTTCTATATGGATGTGCGTACGGCAGGTAAGAATTATGAGGAATTTTACCAGCGCTCCCTTAATGCCGGGGCTAAATATATAAGAGGTCGGGTAAGCAAGATTTACCAGCGTGGAGACAGTCTGGTGCTTAAGGCCGAAGACTCCCTGCTTGGACGTCCCCTGGAAGTAGAAGTAGATATGGTAGTCCTGGCTACAGCTATGGTCCCTTCTGAAGGAGCGCAGGAACTGGCCAAGATAATAGGCTTTTCGGTAGATAAAGATGGATTTTATCAGGAAGCTCATCCCAAGCTGCAGCCGGTAGAAACTTTTGCTGCCGGGGTATATCTGGCGGGGGCCTGTCAGGGACCCAAGGATATACCGGATACTGTGGCCCAGGCCAGTGGAGCAGCGGTAAAGGTATGCGGGCTTTTGGCCAAGGATATGCTAGCAACTGAGCCGATGGTTTCAGAAGTAGATATATATAAATGTTCGGGATGCGGTTTCTGTGTACCTATATGTCCATATAAGGCTATTTCTCTGGTAGAAATAACCGAAAAAGGACACCATGGGCCGATAGTAAGACAGGTAGCCGAGGTGAATGGAAGCCTCTGTCAGGGATGTGGGGCCTGTGTTCCTGCATGTCGTACGGCGGCTCTTAACCTGAAAGGATTTACTGATGAACAATTAGTGGCGGAGGTGGATGCATTGTGTCTATAGCTATAGCTGAGGAAAAGGGCTGGGAACCTAAAATAATAGTCTTTGCCTGCAACTGGTGTACTTATGCAGCTGCCGACCTGGCCGGGCTTAATCATTTGGAATATCCGGCCCAGGTGAGGATTATAAGAACCCCCTGTTCAGGAAGAATGGATCCTATGTTAGTTTTAAGGGCTTTTAACCGGGGAGCAGATGGGGTTCTGCTGTCCGGCTGACACCCTGGTGAGTGCCACTATGGTAGTGGCAATTACTATAATCGCCGCCGGCATACGGTTATAAAAAGCCTTATGCAGTATTTCGGCATAGAGCCGGAAAGGTATCAAACTGCCTGGATTTCAGGGGCCGAGGGCATTAAGTTCCGGGATACGATGGAAAAATTAGTACATGATGTCTGTAAATTAGGACCAAATAGAAAGCTGAGGGATGCCAGATGAAAGAGATAACTGCGAAAATTCAGGAAACGGCTGCCAGGCTCCTTACAGAAGGCAGGGTAGATATTTTTATCGGCTGGCAAAAAGGCGAGTTTGGTTATAATACCAAGCCGTTCTTTGCCCACAGCCCGGAAGAAGCTGATAAGCTGGTTTTCGACGAGTATTCTATCCACAACCTTAGCAATGCCCTTTTGAAGTTTAGGGACGGACATCAGAAGATTGGGATAGTAGTAAAAGGCTGCGATT
Source organism: Thermosyntropha lipolytica DSM 11003 (assembly GCF_900129805.1). Classification (GTDB taxonomy): domain Bacteria; phylum Bacillota; class Syntrophomonadia; order Syntrophomonadales; family Syntrophomonadaceae; genus Thermosyntropha; species Thermosyntropha lipolytica. The sequence goes on along the minus strand of NZ_FQWY01000032.1, from coordinate 2,828 downwards.
CCCGGGGGATTGTTCGTCTCTTAGAAGATAACCAGTTTAAAAGAGAACGGCTTTATATAGTAGGGGTATGCTGTCCCGGCATGAAGGATCCTCTAAAGAAGATGTATCAGGATTCAGGTTTTGCGGTGCAAGTAAATGGAGATGCAGAGCTGGCAGATAAATGCAGATATTGCATACAGCCTAATCCGGTAATATATGATGAACTGATAGGGGAAAAAAGGGAGCCTAGACTTCCCGAGGATAGGTTTAAAGAGGTAAAAGAACTGGAAACTAAATCTTATGATGAAAGATACCAGTTTTTTGAACAGGTTTTGTCTACCTGTATTCGCTGTTATGCCTGCCGCCAGGCTTGTGTGGCATGTAACTGCCGCACCTGTATATTTGACGAAACCCGGCCGCAGTGGGTGGGCAGAGAAACCAGCATAAGTGATAATATGATGTACCATCTGGTAAGGGCTTTTCATATGGCAGGAAGATGTGTAGAGTGTGGAGAGTGTGAAAGGGTATGTCCGGTTGGTATTCCGCTCATGCTCATAAACCGCAAGCTTATCAAGGATGTAGGCGAATTTTTCGGCCCCTATGAAGCAGGTATGGAATATAAAGAAGGAGCTAAACCGCCTTTGAGCGTATATAGAGAAGATGACCCGGATGATTTTATATAAGGAGTGGTTGGGATGAAGGTTTTTAAAAGAGCTAAGCTGGAAAAGGTGCTGGATAAATTATCTGCTTCATATGAAGTACATGTGCCGATGAAGAGAGGGGCCCAGTCAGGGTTTTTTGATTACCGGACTTATAATGCCGATTTTGATGAACTAGTTTTAGATGTCTTGAATGTTTTAAAACCCCCCAAAGAAGCGGTTTTCCCTCAGACGGAAAAGATGTACAGCTTTAAACAGGAAGGCCAGGATGTAATCATAGACAAGGTTTATGAAAATGAAGATAAGCGGATTGTTTTTGGCATGAGATCATGTGATCTTATGGCTATTTCCTGCCTGGATGATGTTTTCTTGACCAGAGGGTATGTAGATACTTTTTATAAAAAAAGAAGAGACAACACCATTTTTGTAGCTAATGCCTGCTATAGTCCAGGAAGGCAGTGTTTTTGCGATTCTATGGGCGTAAACCCTGTTGAGCCTGAACTGGCAGATGTTGTGCTGCGGGAATATAATGAAGGTTATGTATGGGAGATAAAGACAGAAAAAGGCGAAGAGATTACCGCTTTAATAGCTGACCTGCTGGAAGAAAAAGATGTAAACCTGCCTGAACCTAAAGGGTGTACCCTTAAAGTAGATTATGAAGGTGTAGATAAGAAGCTTAAAGGCATGTTTGAACATCCTATGTGGGAAAGATTTTCTGAACCGTGCCAGACCTGCGGCATATGTACTTATACCTGTCCTACCTGCCACTGTTTTGATATTCAGGTTAAGGCATGGGGAGAAGAAGGTTACCGTTTCCGCTGCTGGGATTCCTGCATGTACCGGGAATATACCCAGATGGCAGGAGGACATAATCCCCGGGAGACGGCCAAGGAAAGATTCAGAAACCGCTTTTTGCACAAGCTGGAGTTTTTCAATGAAAGATACGGTAAGCCTCTATGTACCGGCTGTGGAAGGTGTATATTTGTCTGTCCTTCCGGAGTAAGCATAGTAAAGATAATCGAGGAGATTAAGGGGGCATAGAAAGTGCATAGATGTAATTGCGAAAACCCTTTAGTACCGGAAATAGTTGAGGTAGTTGATATAATTGACGAGACTCCCGATGTTAAGACTTTTAAAGTTAGAAAAATAGGCGGGGGAGTTCCTTTTAATGTTATGCCGGGACAGCTGGCCATGGTTTCTCTTGTGCCGGTAGGGGAAGGAATGTTCTCTGTTTCCTGGCAGGAGGAAGATGATCACCTCCAGTTTGCTATAAAACGGGTAGGGTTGATGACTGATGAGCTGCACCGTATCGAAGTAGGGCAAAAACTAGGGATAAGAGGACCTTATGGCAATGGATTCCCGGTAGAAAGCTGTAAAGGTAAGAATATGCTTTTTATCGGAGGTGGTATAGGTCTTGCGCCTTTGCGATCTTTCATAAAATACTGTTTCAAACACCGGGAGGAATACGGCAAAATAACTATAATTTATGGGAGCCGCAGCTATGCTGATCTATGTTTTAAAGAAGAGCTTTTCCAAAAATGGCCTAAGGAGAGGGATACTGAGGTTTATGTAACCATTGATAAGCCGGAAGAAGGCTGGAACGGCCATGTAGGTTTTGTCCCTTCTTATCTAGAAGAATTAAATATAAGTCCGGAAAATACGATTGCCGTTACCTGTGGACCACCGATTATGATAAAATTTGTGCTGGAAGTTCTGGAGAAGATGGGTTATACCGATGAACAGGTAATAACTACCCTGGAGATGCGAATGAAATGCGGCATAGGCAAATGCGGCAGATGCAATATAGGGAGTGAATATATCTGCCTGGATGGCCCGGTATTTACTCTGGCCCAGCTCAAAAACCTTCCTCCGGAATGGTAATCAGGTTTTATATTTATATATATATCTATCATTATACGTTCGACTAGATTTGTCGTCGACCTCCAATAATGTAAAAATCCCTGGGGGTCGACGACATTATTATTTGCCGAAAAATCTTGACACTAAGAAGTTTTGCAAGTAAAATTAGGGAAAAATGAGTTAATGTGATTTACTTAAGAAGCCTTATTTTATGGTGCTTTTAATTGGTTTTTAGCCTACCTATGAGGAATTGAAACTGACGTTCGTATCTACATACCATGAATATTTTTGTTGCAGTTTTTAGCCTACCTATGAGGAATTGAAACAGTC